>JAIEPK010000002.1 GCA_019749875.1 Candidatus Binatia bacterium
GGTCGCGCCGCGCCCACAACGCGCCCAGCGCTTCCGCGACGCAGAGCCACGCCGGCAGGAGGATGGTCTGTGCCGAGAGCTGCGTGAAGCGTCCCCAGTTCACGTAGAACGCCGGCTGGTGCGAGACGAGGCCGGCGACGACGGCGCCGATCACCGCAGCGACGCGCCCCACGTGGCGGTCGAGAACCAGGTACACGCCGAGCCCGCAGAGCCCGCTCAGCACCTGCGCGACCCAGGTCACCGCGGCGTACGCCGGCACGCCGGCGAGGATCTGCACCACGCCCGACAGCGCATAGAACCCGACGTGATAGCGCTCCAGCGGCACCGGGAAGTACGGGTCCATCGAGTGCGGAAGACGCCCGGCCCGCGCCGTCAACTCGGTGAGAAGCACGTGATGCACCGAGTCCGACCAGGCGGGAAACGGATGCTCGTGCGCCACGACGAGACGCGTCGCGAGCGTCGCGACGATCACCACCAAGGCGATCTGCTCGAGGCGGACCAGACGCAGCGGCGCGAGCGGCGCGTGCCGCAGTCCGGTCAGCGCGACCAGGCCCGACGCCGCCAGAACGCCGAGCAGCGCGCCACGGCCGAAGGCGAGATGACCCGGCAGCGCGCCGACGACGACGAGCAGCACCGGCCAGAACGCGATCCCCAGCGACAGCGCGAGCGCCCACGCCTGCAGCGCCGGCAGGCGGCGCCACGCCGGCGCTGCGACCAGCAGCGCCCAGCCGGGAGCCGCGAGCGCCACGAGCGTCACGAAGAGAACGCGCAGCTCGTCGGTCCACGGCACGAAGTCTGCGATCACACCGCCCCCGCGCGAGCCGCAGGCTCCTCAGACACCGGTCTCGCCCGCGTCGGGCCCCGCACGACGACGCCCGTCAACGTGCCGCGCGCCACGGCGATCGGCGACCCCGACGAAGCTCGGCGCCCACGTCAAGCACCGCGCGCCAGCGCGCGGTCGAAGGCCCGCCCGAACGCGCGCTGCGAGCGATCGACGCGCACGAACGCGTGCTCGGTGAGGATGCGCTCGAACTGGCGCGCGGACGCGTCCCAACCGCCGCGCTGCATCTCCGCCGCCGCGGCACGCGCGATGCGCAGCCGCTCGGCGTCGTCGTCGACCAGCGCACGCAGCGCGACGGCCACGCCGTCGGGATCGGGCCGGGCGAGCCGGCAGGTCTCGCCGTCCGTGATCATCTCGCGCACGCCGGGTACGTCCGCGTCGACCACCGCGCAGCCGCACGCCATGCCCTGGAACGGCACCCACGAGATGTTCGCCGACATCGAGAAGCACAGCAGCACGTGCGACGCGTTCATCTCGCGCGCGAGGTCGACGTGGCTCAGCACGCCGAGGTTCTCGATCGGGAAGTCGAGGTCGCCGAGCTCCTCGTCGGTCGCACCGAAGAAGGCGATGCGCACGTCCGGACGCTGGCGCTTGAGCTGGCGCAAGGCAGCGACGCCGAGCCCGTAGGCGCGACGCGGCAACGACGGCCGTGCAAAGAACAGGATCCGCGTCGGACCGGGACGCGCCTCGGGTGCCGTGGTCACGTGGAAGACGTCGGAGTCGACGGCGAAGTCGATCGACGTCGTCGGCCGGTCGGCGTACGACTCCATGCGGCGCGCGAGCGAGCGGCCGATGGTCACGATCTGCAGCGGCAGGTCGTAGGTCGCCTCGGCCTTGCGGTAGAGCGGGTCGTCCTGTGCGTAGAACTCGGGCTCGAAGTCCTGCACGAAGTAGAACTTGAACAGCGAGCCGGGCAGCTGCGCGACGGTGTACGCGGTCGGCCAGTTGGTCGCGATCGACACGTCCGCGGGCAGGATGTGGTCGTGCCCGACCTCCACCTCGACGTGCAGCGGGCCGAAGTGCTCGGCGACGAAGGCGAGGATGGCCTCGCGCGACAGGCCGTCGAGGTGCGCGATCGCCTCGACGTAGACACGCACCTTGTGCCCCGAGCGGCCGAGCGCGTTCGCCAGCCGGAAGATGGTCCAGTAGCCGCCGCCGGTGCCGGCGATCGGTGCACGCACGATCCAGTTGATGGTCAGCGGGCGGTCGCTCGCACCGCGGCTGCGCAGCGCCTTCAGCTTGGCGAGCAGGTCGGGCGCGATGCTCGCCGTCGTGTGGTGCGCGAGTGCGTCCTCGAGCGCGCGCTGGCCGATGCCCTGACGGAGGCTCGGCGACTCGACGAGCTGGCGCAGCGCGTCGCGCCACGCCTCCTTGCTGTCGGCGAGGCAGCCGTTGCGCTCGCTCTCGATCACGCGCTGGAAGTCGGCCAGAGGCGTGGCGATCGTCGGGACGCCGACCAGCGCCGCCTCGAGAAACTTGATCGAGCTCTTGCACTCGGTGAAGGGGTTGCAGCGCTCGAGCGGGGCGAGATTGACGTCGACCTCCGCCATCACTTCGAACAGACGCTGCCACGGCATCAGCGGCAGATGCGAGTGGCGCGCGCCGAAGCGGCCGAACGTCTCGCGGACGTCGATGTGGCCCACCGTCAGAAGCCGCACCGCGGGGTAGCGCTCCATCAGCCAGAGCAGCGACGACTCCGCCTCGGCGAAGTCGCGCTTGTGGGTCGGCGTGCCGCTCAGATAGGCGAACGTCACCTCCTGCGAGACCCGACCCGTGGCGGCGCGCACCTCGCGCAGGCGCCGCGCGCGAGCCGCGAGACGGGTCATTTCGCGGCTCGCGACGTTCGGGTGCACGAACACGCGCTGCAGCAGCGTGCCGATGCGCTGCGCCAGCGGCTCCGTCGAGACGATCGCACCGTCGCAGCGCAGGATCGTCGCGCGATAGCGCTCGAGCCCCTCGCGGTACAGCTCGCGATCCGCGGGGCGCATGTCCTCGAGCGCCGCCACGTGCGGCATCGACGCGACGTCGAACACCCAGTCGTCGGTGTCGAAGATCACGGTGCGTCCCGTGCGGCGCGCCTCGCGGATGAAGAAGTCGACGTCGGGCCCGAACGGCACGCGGTGCAGGACGAAGAACGCGTACGAGCGCACCGCCCACGACAGATCGATCTCGCCGTAGATCGCGACGTCCGCGGTGACGCCGAGCAGGCCGAGCTGCTCCGCCTGATGATCGCAGCGGTAGCGCTTCGCGTCGCCCGGACAGCCGCTCAGGAACAGCACGGCCTTGTGGGTCTCCCCGGCCGGTCCGGTCGGCGGACGGCGACGCGGCTCGCGTCGCGTCAAGCGCCGCGACACGTTCGACAGCAGGCGTGCGGACTCGATGAACGTCCGCAACGGAGCCGTCAGCTTCCACGACTTCGAGCGCAGGATCTGGTCCATCGTCGTGCGCGCGTCGGCGATCTGACGGTGCTGCTGATGGATGAACGACTCGTGGGCGGCGACGGTCTCGAGTGCGAGCCGGAGCCGCTCCTCGAGCTCCGTGCAGCGCGCGAGCGCCTCGTCGAGTGTGGGCCGCCGGTCGCTCTTCGCGATGCGCGCGCTCGCTGCCGCGGCGACGCCCCCGAGCAGGAGGCCCCTGCGCCCAGTGGGCGACAGCGCCGCCTCGATGCGCACGTTCTTCGCGGCCATCGCTTCGGCGACGGCGGTGAACGCCTTGCCCACCAGCACCGGCGGCGGCACGAGCGCTGCCGCTGCGTCCTTGCCGTTGCCCGACGCCGCTTCCGGCGCGGCATCCTGGTTCTCACGGACCAGCGCATCGAGTCCCGCACGCGCTCGCTCGTCGAGCGGGGCCACGGGAACGACGTGGATCTGGCGATAGGGCACCGCGCCGGCGTCGCGATACGCGTCGAGGTGGCGGTTGTAGTCCTCGAAGAAGTCGCCGACCTGCGCGTCGAGGTCGAACATGTTCAGGAAGATCAGCAGCTGGAACAGCAGCCAGTTGTGGATGTTGTTGCTGCCGAGGCGGTGGTACGTGCGCCCGGCGCGCGTCAGCTCCCCTTCGAGCCAATCGAGCGACGGCAGCCCGTAGCGCATGTGCTCGTCGAGCCAGTGGTGCGAGATGCCGTTGGTGCAGTAGCGGTGGAACTCGCGCAGCGCCTGCTCGGCGAGCTCGACCGCCTCCGAGCGGTACGGACCCGCAACGACGACCAGCCGCCGCGCGATCCGGAACAGCTCGCACAGCACGGCGCCGCGGTCGATCTCCGGCACGTGCTCGAGCACGTCGGAGCAGCACACGACGTCGAACGCGCCGTCGGGGAACGGCAGGCGGCGCGCGTCGCCGACCACGTTCACGTCGGCGCCGGCGCGCAGGTCGACCACGCGCACCCGGCCGAGGAATTCGCCGAGCATGCCGCCGCAGCCGCCGACGTCGAGCGCGGTGAACGATTCGCCGGGCCGGAACACCGCGGCGCACGCGCGCGCGATCCACCAGTTGCGGCTGTAGGTGTCCGGTGCGATCCGCAGCGGCGGCGTGGACGCGAGCGTGCCCGACGCCGCGTGCGGCGTACCGACGGTCGCGTGTTCCACGCCGGACGTTCCAGGCATGCGCTCAGCCCCGGTGGTTCGCGTGCCGGCTCACTTCGCCGGCATGCGCCCGATGCGCGCGATCGCCTCCTCGACGTTCGCGCGCGAGTTGAAGGCGCTCAGGCGGAAGTAGCCCTCGCCCGACGGGCCGAAGCCCGAGCCCGGCGTGCCGACGACGTTCGCGGTCGCGAGCAGCCGGTCGAAGAACTCCCACGATGTCGTGCCGGACGGCGTGCGCAGCCAGATGTACGGCGCGTTGACGCCCCCGTACACCGTGTAGCCCGCGCGCTGCAGACCTTCCCGGATCAGACGTGCGTTCTCCATGTAGAACGCGATCACCTCGCGCGTCTGGCGATGGCCCTCGGGAGAGTACGTCGCCGCGGCCGCGCGCTGCACCGGGTACGAGACGCCGTTGAACTTGGTCGTGTGACGGCGGTTCCAGAGCCCGTTCACGGCGACGCGCTCGCCGTTGCCGGCGGACGCCGTCACCTCCTTCGGCACCACGGTGAAGGCGCAGCGCGTTCCGGTGAAGCCCGCCGTCTTCGAGAAGCTGCGGAACTCGATGGCGACCTCGCGCGCACCGTCGATCTCGTAGATCGAGTGCGGGATCGTCGGATCGGAGATGAACGCCTCGTACGCCGCGTCGAAGAGGATCACGGCACCGGTCTTCTTCGCGTGCTGCACCCACTTCGCGAGGTGGTCCTTGGTCGCGGCGGCACCGGTCGGGTTGTTCGGCGAGCACAGGTAGATGAGGTCGACGTGCTCCGTCGGCAGCGCGGGCGTGAAGTCGTTCTCCGCGGTCGTCGGCATGTAGACGATGCCCGCGTAGCGACCGTCGTCACCGGCGGTGCCGGTGCGGCCGGCCATCACGTTGGTGTCGAGATACACGGGGTACACGGGATCGGTGAGCGCGACCACGTTGTCGGTCGCGAAGATCTCCTGGATGTTGCCGCTGTCGCACTTCGAGCCGTCGGAGACGAAGATCTCGTCGCGGCCGATCTCGACGCCGCGCGCCGCGTAGTCGTGCTCGCGGATCGCGTCGATCAGGAAGTCGTAGCCCTGCTCGGGGCCGTAGCCGCGGAAGCCGGCGTCGCTGCCCATCTCGTCGACCGCGGCGCGCATCGCCTCGACGACGGCAGGCACGAGCGGCCGCGTGACGTCGCCGATGCCCAGCTTGATGATCTTCGCGTCGGCGTTCTGCTTCTGGAATGCGGCGACACGGCGTCCGATCTCGGGGAACAGGTAGCCGGCCTTGAGCTTCAGGTAGTTCTCGTTGATCCGTGCCATCCCGCGGTCCTATCGTTTGTCGCGGCGGGGCGCCACGGGTCAGAAAAGGTCGAGATCCAGGGCGGCGATCCGTGCGATCGCGACGAGTTCGCGGTCACGCATATGCCATGGATGAGGTGTGATCACTCACTCGCTGCCCGCGAGCTCCACCGGCGGCAGCGGGTCGCGCATCGTGACGAGCTCCTCGGCGGCGGTCGGATGGATGCCGATGGTCGCGTCGAACTGCGCCTTGGTCGCCTTGCACTTCACCGCGACCGCGAAGCCCTGCACGATCTCGCCCGCGTCCGGCCCGACCATGTGCACGCCGACCACGCGGTCGCTCGCCCTGTCGACCACCAGCTTCATCATCGTCGTCTCGCCGCGGCCGGTGAGCGTGTGCTTGAGCGGCCGGAAGCGGGTGCAGAAGATCACGACCTCGCCGTAGCGCTCGCGCGCCTCGTCCTCGGTGAGCCCGACCGTGCCGACGTTCGGGTGGCTGAACACGGCCGACGGGACGTCGCTGTGATCCGGCTTGACGGGCGCACCGCCGAACAGCGTGGTCGCGACCGCGGCGCCCTCGTGAATGGCCACCGGCGTCAGGTTGATGCGGTCGGTGACGTCGCCGACCGCGTAGATGCTCGGCACCGACGAGCACGAGTACTCGTCCACCAGCACCGCACCGGCCGCGTTGAGCTTGACGCCGGCGCCCTCGAGCCCGAGGCCCTGCGTGTTGGGCAGGCGTCCGGTCGCTGCGAGCACCTGGTCGACCTCGAGCACGCTGCCGTCGTCGAGCGTCACGGCGAGCGCCGCGCCGCGCTTCTCGATGTTGGTGAGATTGACGCCGAAGCGCAGATCGATGCCCTGCTTCTGCATCTCCTCGGCGAGCACGGTACGCACGTCGCGATCGAAGCCGCGCAGGAAGAGATTGCCGCGATAGATCTGCGTCACGTGCGAGCCCATGCCGTGCAGGATGCCGGCGAACTCGACCGCGATGTAGCCGCCGCCGACGATCAGGATGCGCTCGGGGCGTTCGGCGAGGCCGAAGATCTCGTTCGACGTGATCGCGAGCTCGCAGCCCGGTCCCGGCGGGACGTACGGCAGGCTGCCGGTCGCGATCAGCAGGTAGCGCGCGGTGATGCGCCGGCCGTCGATCTCGACCGTGTGCGGATCGACGACGCGCGCGGTGCCGTTCAGGATCTCGACCCCATTCTTCTCGAGGATCCCTTGATACACGCCGTTGAGGCGCGTGATCTCGCGATCCTTGTTGGCGATGAGCCGAGCCCAGTCGAAGCTGCGCGGACCGACGTTCCAGCCATAGGCTTCCGCATCGGCGAAGTCGGTGCCGTAGTGGGAAGCATAGACGAGCAGCTTCTTCGGGATGCACCCGACGTTCACGCACGTGCCGCCGAGGCGCTTGTCCTCGGCCACCGCGACGCGCGCACCGAATGCAGCCGCCATGCGGCTCGCGCGCACGCCGCCCGATCCGGCGCCGATGGTGAACAGGTCGTAGTCGAACTCCGCCATGAGGGTTCCTTGCTTCCTTTCGAAGGTACGCTTCGTTAAGCTGCGCCCTCTTCGGTCCGATCTCTTTCGTCGGGCCGCACGTCGCCTGCCCCTTCCGCCCCGAGAGGATCCACGATGGACCAGGAACAGATCCGCCAGAAGATCGCGAGCTTTCCGCGCTGGCACTACCAGTTCGATCTGGCGGGCAACCTGACCCCGATCTATCGCGAGAAGTGGATCATCCGTCACCAGGAGCGCAAACGCTACTTCTTCGAGCCGGTAGTCGACCTGCTCGGCGGATCGCTGAAGGGCAAGCGCGTCCTCGATCTGGGCTGCAACGCGGGCTTCTGGTCGCTGAACGCGGCCGAGGCCGGTGCGGATTTCGTGCTCGGCGTCGACGGCCGGCAGATGCACGTCGATCAGGCGAACTTCGTGTTCGAGGTGAAGGGCATCGACAAGAGCCGCTACCACTTCGACGTCGGCAACATCTACGAGTACGACTTCGCGGCGAAGGGCCCGTTCGACATCGTCTTCTGCTTCGGCCTGATGTACCACATCGCGAAGCCGTTCGGCCTGATCGAGATGATCTCCGCGATCAACTCGGACATCCTCGTCATCGACACCGGCATCATCCGCATGCCGGGCTCGTTCGTCCGCTATCGCTACGAGAGCACGAACGATCCGCGCGCGACGATGGAGTACGACCTCGTCAGCTCGCCGTCGAAAGAAGCGATCCGCGACATGGTGCGGCCCTTCGGCTACAAGGCCGTCACGCTGCGCCCGCAGTTCCGCAACTACGTCGGCTCGCGGCGCTACGAGGTGGGTCTGCGGCGCGCGTTCCTGTGCGCGAAGAAGACCGACCTCTCGAAGCTGCGCGCACCCGTCGAGGGCTGGGAGGAGCCGATGCGCTGGTTCCACTACCCGGCGTGGTACGGCTACCGCCTGGTGCAGGCGGCGCGGCGCGCGAGCCTGCCGGGCTTCCGCACGCCGACCTGACGCTGCGCCAGACGGGCATCGACACCCGAGACGACGCGCGAGGCATGGCTCGGGCAGCGCGGCGCGTGCGTCAAGAGCCGGTCGCCTCCGCACGCGGTGGCGTCGACGGGAGCACCACGCGAATCGGCGACTCGATGGTCGCGAAGCCGCAGCCCGCGAGCGGGCCGTCCTCCACCTGGACGAGCTCTAGGCGCACGACGTAGTCTCCGACCACGGGCGGCAGCGGAACCGCGATCTGTGCCGGCATCTTGCCGTTTGCCGGCACGTCGAAGATCAGCCGCGCGCGCTCGTGGCGCGGCGGCACGGCGGCACGCGGACCTTCGGTCGTACGGGCCGGCGTCGATCGGGCGGCACGCACCTCGGCGTGCAGCATGACCAGGTGTCGCGGGTACATCGCCTGCGCGGGGAGCGGGGCCGGGCCGTCGTTGTACACGTCGAGCTTCGCCACCAGGCTCTCGCCGACGACGATGGTCTCCGGCAGCGGCGTCGTCAGGACGAGGCGTCCCGGACACGAGTCACCGAGCGGCGCCAGCGGCGTGCCCTCGATCGTCTCGGTCGTGCTGAAGAAGCGCTGGCGGCGGTCGCCCGGGCCCGGCTTCTGCTCGACGTCGAACAGCAAGGCGTCGCCGAAGCGGCCGACCAGCGCGAGCCCGGGCGGTGGCGTGTCCCAGCGACGACGCTCGCTTTCGGCGAGCTCGTCGAGGTGGACGACGATCCAGCCGATGTCGACCAGATCGACCAGCCGTTGCAGCGCACCCGAGTCGGGCAGCTCGCTCGCGACGGCGTAGATCCGCTGCATGCTCGGCGGCGGGTAGCCGCTGTAGCCCTCGACGATCGGCAGCCAGTGGTGCGTGCTCATCAGCATCCGGTGCGCCGCGCGCGGGAAGCGCTTCGCGGGCGGTAGCTCGAGCAGCGCACGCCCGCGTCCGTGATCGGCGAGCCAGCGATCCACCTCGGGCGCCGCCCCGCCGGCGATCTCCGGTGCGACGGTCAGCGGCGGCAGCGTGCGGAAGCTCCAGGCGAGCAGCAGCGCGACGATGGCCGCGGCAGCCCACGCGACCGGAGGCCGCAGCCGGCCGAGCAGGCGGCCGCTGCCGACCGCGGCCAGCAGCGCGAGACCGAGGTGCGCGATCACGACGAAGCGCGACGCGATGCGCACGGTCGCGAAGCCCGGCACCCATGCGACCAGCGCACGATACGGGGCACCCGTGTCGATCGACGACAGCACGCTCGCCGGGCCGCATGCGAGCAGCAGACCCGCAACCGTCAAGACCAAGCCGAGCACGCATGCCCAGGCCCGCTCCCGCCATGGCGGCAGCAGGGCGAGCGCCGCGAGCGCATAGCCCGCGGCCCCCGGGCCCGTCACGCGCAGGTAGTCGACCACCTGCGGCACGGCGAACAGCAAGCCGAGCGCGGGTCGGGAATTGACGGCGTCGTCGTACGACGGGATCAATCCGTAGCGGCGCAGCTCGAGATACGGCAGCATCGGCAGCCCGATCGCGATCGCCGCTGCGAGCACTGCCGCGCCGAGCCCCGCGAGCCGCCGCACGTCGAGCCGACGCCGCCAGCGGATCAGCGCGAGCGGCAGGTACACGCCGTACGCGACCAGGGTCGCGTAGGCGAGGTAGACCGACGACAGGCCCTGCATCGCCAGCGCGACCGCGATCAGCGCCGCGTCGCGGCGTCGCGGTGACGACGCGGCCAGCCAGCGCTCCGAGCCGAGCAGTGCGAGCGGCAGCCAGAACGTTCCCAGCATGTGGACGTGCGGCGGCAGCGCACGACGGAACGGCGCGAAGGCGAAGAGCAGCCCCGCGAGCGCTGCGGCCGGCGGCGCGGCGAAGCGCCGCGCGAGCGCGTACGCGGCGAGCGCGCACAGCGGATAGGTCAGGAAGACCAGGACGTTGACCGCGAGGATCGGATTGCCGGTCAGCCAGTAGGTCGGCGCGAACAGCGGCAGGTAGCCGAGGAGATGCTCGGAGTAGGCGAGCGAGGACGGCGACGGGTAGAACGCGTTCGCCTGGAAGAGCGCCCACGGCTGCGTGACGATCGCGTGCGCGTCCCACGCGAGAACCCACGTGACGAGGTAGAAGTCGGCGAGCGGCGTCTCCTGGCGCTCGCCGAGCATCGCCGAGTGATCGCGCCACACGGACGGCAGCGGCCACAGCCACCAGATCGTGAACACGCCGAACACGAGCAGCAGGACGAGCGGTTCACGCCATCTGCGCACGCGAGCGTTCGAGCAGAGCGCGTGAAGGGCTGTCAACGCCGATGCGGTGCCGCGCGGACCCCGCTCGTCTCCACGTGCGACACGCCGACGCCCCGCGCGACGACGCCCGAGGCGTGCGAGAGCGCCGCCTCCGACGTCTCGCGCGTGCCACACCCGTCGGCGCTTCCCCGTCGCGCCGCGAAGCTGCTACGCAACCCGGATGGACGCCGTCTCGCGCATCGCCACGCTGGTCGAGGATCTGATCGAGCTGCCGAAGTTCCTCGAGGTCAAGCGCGCGCTGCAGGGTGCCGGCGCCGGCGCGTTCCGCACCATGGGCTACGTCTGCCGCGACCAGGCAGAGAAGATCCCCGATCGCCCCGCGCTGCGCTTCGAGCGGGAAACCGTGACCTTCGGCGCGTTCAACGCGGGCGTCAATCGCTACGCGAACCTGCTGAAGAAGCGCGGCGTCTGCAAGGGCGACGTCGTCAACGTCATGATGGAGAACTCGCCCGCCATGCTGATGGCGCAGGGCGCCTGCGCGAAGCTCGGCGCGATCGGCGCCCTGATCAACACGCATCTCGAGGGCGAGGCGCTGGCGCACGTGCACCATGCGTCGAAGGCGAAGGTCGCGGTGGTCGATCGGCCGTCGGCGCGCGCGATGCTGCCGCTGCTCGACCGCCTGCCGGACCTCGCGGTGCTGGCCGACGTGCCGGAGCTGGTCGCGGAGGGGTCGCGTTTCCTGCCGCTCCTCGAGGAGCTCGACGCCTCGTCCGACGCCGAGCCCGACATGCCGGAGGTCAAGATCGGCGACGTCTTCCTCTACGTCTACACCTCCGGCACGACCGGCTTCCCGAAGCCGGCGATCGTGCGCCACGCGCGCTTCACCGCCGGCGGACACTCGCTCGCGATCCTGCTCGGCGAGACCCCGGACGACTGCGTCTACGCGCCGACGCCGCTCTACCACGGCTACGCGAACTTCGTCGGCTTCTCGCCGGCGTTCCACACCGGCGCCTGCTTCGCGTCGCGGCGCAAGTTCAGCGCGAGCGAGTTCCTGCCCGACGTGCGCCGGCACGGCGTGACGATCTTCTGCTACGTCGGCGAGCTCTGCCGCTACCTGATGCGCACGCCGCCGTCGGCGGACGATCGCAAGCACAAGATCCGGATCGCGACCGGCCCGGGCCTGCGCCCGGACATCTGGCGCGCGTTCCGCGACCGCTTCGGCATCGACACCATCATCGACTCGTACGGCCAGACCGAGGGCAACATCAGCCTGCAGAACCGGCGCGGCCGCGTCGGCTCGTGCGGCCGCTGCGCGCCGTTCCAGCACGAGCAGCTGAAGCTCGCCAAGTACGACCTCGAGCGCGGCGAGCTGGTGCGCGGCGCGGACGGGTTTCTGATCGAGTGCGGCGTCGGCGAGCAGGGCGAGCTGCTCGGGCGGGTCGCGAAGAGCAGCCCGATGCCCTTCGACGGCTACGCCGACCCGAAGGACAACGAGCGCAAGCTGGTGCGCGACTGCTTCGAGAAGGGCGATCTCTATCTGCGCACCGGCGATCTTTTGCGCCGCGACTACGCGTCGTACTACTACTTCGTCGATCGCATCGGCGACACCTTCCGCTGGAAGGGCGAGAACGTCGCGACGCTCGAGGTCGAGCACCTGCTGAACACGGCACCCGGCGTGCACGAGACCGCCGTCTACGGCGTGACCGTGCCGGGGACGGACGGCCGCGCCGGCATGGCGCTGGTGGTGCCGAAGGACGGCGCGGCGCTCGATCCGCACGCGCTCTACGAGCACGCGACGCGCGTGCTGCCGCCGTACGCGCGGCCGCTGTTCGTGCGCATCGCAGCCGAGGTCGACGTCACCGGCAACTTCAAGAACCGCAAGACCCGGCTGCAGGACGAGGGCTTCGATCCGGCGCGCGTCGCCGACACGTTGTGGTTCCGCGACGACGTGCGCGGGTCGTACGTGCCGCTCGATGCGGCGCTGCGCAACGACATCATCGCGGGGCGCGTGAGGGTCTGATGCTGACCGTGCTCGCGAACCTCGGCGGCACCGTCCACAAGGTCCCGGCGGTCGATCCCGTCTGGCTCGACCCGGAGAGCGGGGTGACCTTCTGGGTCGACCTCGCCGCGCCGACGCCCGAGGAGTCGAGCATCCTGCGCAGCCTGTTCCACTTCCACGAGCTCGCCATCGAGGACTCGCTCGCCGAGTCGCACCATCCGAAGGTCGAGAGCTACGGGACGTTCCTCTACGTGATCCTGCACGGCATCGACTTCGAGGCGGCGAAGCACCGCTTCGCGACGCACGACACCGACTTCTTCGTCGGGCCCAACCATCTCGTGACCGTGCACGACGGCACGTCGCGCTCGATCGCGGCGATGCGCGAGGTCTGCGAGCGCAACGAGCACGTCCTGTCGAAGGGCCCGGTCGAGCTGCTGCACCGCATCGTCGACGCGATGGTCGACAACTATCTGCCCGAGGTCGAGAAGCTCTCGGACCGCCTCGAGCAGCTCGAGCACCGCGTGTTCGACGAGCCGAACGAGAACCTGGTCAAGCCGATCCTGGACTTGAAGCGCGACGTCGGGTCGCTGCGCCGCGTGCTGCTGCCGCAGCGCGACGTCGTCGGACGCCTCGCGCGCCGCGAGTTCGCGGTCATCACCGAGCAGCTCTCGTACCGCTTCCGCGACGTCTACGACCACCTGGTCCGGCTCACCGACGAGTCGATGCTGTTCCATGACCGCCTGAGCAGCCTCCTCGACGCGCACCTGACCAGCGTCTCGACGCGCCTCAACCAGGTGATGAAGGTCCTGACGGTCATCGCCACCATCTTCATGCCGCTCACCGTGCTGACAGGCATGTGGGGCATGAACGTCCCGCTGCCCGTCTTCCCCGGCAGCGAGGGGATGCAGTTCTGGTGGATCGTCGCGCTCATGGGGGTCACCACCGGCGCCATGCTGTGGCTGTTCCGGCTGCGGCGCTGGATGTAGGCGCGCACCGATCGCCGAGCGTCACCGCGTCACGATCTCGACGGCGTGACGGCCAGCCGGCCATCCGTTACTCCCCGCGGGCCAGCATTTGCGGGCCTGCCGGCGTTGTACGCCGGGCATGAGGCGTGCTTTGGCTGGCCGGCGAGAGCCGTCGCACGGCTCCGCAACCACGACGCATGACCTCGCTCCGCGCATCGCTCCTCGCCGCAGCAGCGACCCTTTGCTCCCTGCTCGCACCGTCGCCGGCGACCGCGGTGCTGCCGAAGATCTCCGGGCCGGGTCGTCCGCCGGAGGTCTGCTTCGCGCCGAACACCGATGCGACGCTGGTCGACGCGTACGCGCAGGCGCTCTCCAAGGCACGCGAGACGGCGGCTGCCAACTCGCTCGCCTCGCCGCTCGCGCAGGTCACCGACGGCAGTCGCTGGACGTCGACTGCGACCAACGGCTCGGGCCTCAAGCAGGGTGATCCGACGACGCTGACGTGGAGCATCGTGCCCGACGGCGTGGCGATCGCCGGTGCGATCGGCGAGCCGGCCGCAGCGAGCAATCTGCGCGCGTTCTTGACCGGCATCTACGGCTCGGAAGCGGCATACCTTGCCGTGTTCCAGCAGGTGTTCGACCGCTGGAGCGAGATCACCGGAGTCACCTACGTCTACGAGCCGAACGACGACCGGGTCGCGATGCTGGGGGCGGGCGGCGTGCTCGGCGTGCGCGCCGACATCCGCATCGGCGGACACCCGATCGACGGCGGCTACGGCGTCCTCGCCTACAACTACTACCCGAACAACGGCGACATGGTGATCGACACCGCCGACGCCTTCTTCACCAACACCAGCAGCGGCTCGCTGCGTCTGCGCAACACGGTCGCACACGAGCACGGTCACGGGCTCGGCTTCTCGCACTCCTGCCCGATCAACCAGACCAAGCTCATGGAGCCGTTCCTGAGCACCGCGTTCGACGGCCCGCAGCTCGACGAGATCGTCGGCGGCAATCGCCTCTACGGCGACGACCTCGAGCACAACGACACCGTCGCGAACGCATCGGACCTCGGCAGCGTCGGCAACGGCACGCTCGCGCTGCACGACCTGAGCGTCGACGACGATGCGGACACCGACTGGTTCCGCTTCAACGTCGGCCCCGGCAAGACGGCGAGCGTGACGGTGACGCCGATCGGGGCGACCTACCTGAACGGGCCGCAGAACCCGGACGGCTCGTGCAGCGCGGGGTCGGGCTTCAACAGCCTGGTGCTGAACGACGTCGCGGTGCAGATCGTGGACAAGAACGGCAGCACGGTGCTCGCCACGGCCAACACGAAGCCGGCGGGCCAGGCGGAGACCACCGCCGGCATCAGCCTGCCGAGCGGTGCGGGAACGTACTACCTGCACGTGCTTGCCGGCACGAGCAACGCAGCCCAGGTCTATGATCTCGGCTTGACGATCGGCGACGGCACGGTGCCGCCCGACGACATCTTCGCGAACGACTTCGAGGGCCCGACGCTCGACGCGTGGAGCGCGATCGTCACGGGCGCGGGCGGCGTCACGACGTCGGCCGCGGCGGCGATGAGCGGCGCGCGCGGCCTTCAGGTGACGATCGACAGCACCAACCGCCGCTTCTTGCAGGACGACTCGCCGCAGTCGGAGTCGCGCTATCGGGCGCGCTTCTGGTTCGACCCGAACGGCTTCACGCCCGGCACCGACACGCAGCGCGTGGTCCTGATGCAGGCGTTCTCGCGTACGCCGGGCCGCAAGAAGGTCCTGCAGATGATGGTGCGCCGCACGAACGGACAGTACCGGCTGCTGTTCAAGGTCCGCCGTGACGACGGCAGCTCCGCGACCACCGGCTGGCTGCCGTTCAGCGACGCGCCGCACTCGATCGAGATCGACTGGCAGCGCGCGGCGTCCGCGCTCAGCACCGACGGGCACCTGCAGCTCTGGATCGACGGCACCAGCGTCGCGAACCTGACCGGCCTCGACAACTCGGACTACTTCCTCGATTTCGTGCGTCTCGGCGGCATCGGCCTGCGAACGACGACCAGCGGCACGATCTACTTCGACGCCTTCGCCTCCCGCCGCAGCTCGTACATCGGGCCGTAACAACGAGGGGGCACGCGCCCCCTCGCCCCACGCGGCAAAGCCGCGCGGGGCCCCACTTCCCGCGGTCGCTCACGCTCCGCGCTCGCCTGCGGCTCGCGTGCACGGGGTGGTACCGGGGGTGGTCGCAGGATCTCGCGAGAGCCCTGCTCCCGATCAGTCGCCAATGACCTTGACGAGGACGCGCTTCTTCCGGCGGCCGTCGAACTCGCCGTAGAAGATCTGCTCCCACGGGCCGAAGTCGAGCTCGCCGTCGGTGATCGCGACCACCACCTCGCGGCCCATGATCTGGCGCTTCAGGTGGGCGTCGGCGTTGTCCTCGCCGGTGTCGTTGTGGCGGTATTGCTTGACGGGGGCGTGCGGCGCCAGACCCTCGAGCCACTTCTCGAAGTCCTGGTGCAGGCCCGACTCGTCGTCGTTGACGAAGACCGACGCGGTGATGTGCATCGCGTTCACCAGCACGAGGCCCTCGCGGACGCCGCTCTCGCGCACGCAGGCCTCGATCTGCCGGGTGACGTTGACGAAGCCGCGTCGTCCGGGGACCTCGAACCACAGCTCCTTGCGAAAGCTCTTCACGCCTTGCCTCCGTCGAGCGCGTACGACGCTTCGCAGCGGTGCACGGCCCGCTTCGCGCCGAGGCTGCTCGAGTACAGGTGGAACTCGCGCACGACGAACGGTGCCGCACGAAACAGGCCGTTCATCGCGAGGAAGCTGCCGACCGCGCGCGACGGTGTGCCCTTGAGACGCGCGAGCGTGACGTGCGGTGCGAACTTGCGGTGCTCACCCTCGACGCCGGCGCGCACCAGCGCGCTCTCGACGCGGTCGTGCAGCACCAGCAGGGCATCGCTGCGCTCCAGGCCTGCCCACAGGATCTTCGGCTCACCGCGCGGCGGAAAATGGCCGACACCCCGCACCGTCAGCTCGAACGGCGCGACGCACACGTCGTCGAGCGCCGACAGCACGTCCTCGTAGACCAGCCCGTCGACCTCGCCGATGAAGCGTACCGTCAAGTGCATCTCGTCGGCCTCGAGCCAGCGCGCACCCGGCACGTCGCCCGACAGGCGCGCGAGTGCCTGCTTGACGTCGTCGGGCAGCTCGATGCTGACGAACAGCCGGTACATGGCGGCGAGCGACGCGCGGCGCGCTCAGTCGGGACCGGCGGCGGCCGCGTCGCGCTCGCCGACGCCGCGCACCAGCTCGAGGAAGCCCGACAGGATGCGATACGTCAGCCCCCAGATGGTCTTGCCCTCGTAGAGGAACGCCGGGAAGTCCATGCCGAAGCCGTCGCGCGAGAAGTGCGTCGTGCCCTGATGGCGCGCGTCGCGGAACACGCGCAGCGGCACCCACAGCGTGTCCGCGACCTCCGTATGATCGGGCGTGGTCTCGCGCGCGCGGTCGAGGAAGAAGAGAAACGGCGAGATCACCATGTCGAGGTTGCGGCCGCGCGCCTGCGCCTGCAGCTCGTCGAGACGCGCCACGAAGCGGCCGTGGCGCATCAGATCGATGCCGACCTCCTCCAGCGTCTCGCGGATCGCGGTGCGCTCGAGCGACGGATCGGTCGCGTCGTGACGTCCGCCCGGGAACGCCATGTGGCCGGACCAGGGGTCGAGCGGGTGCTGCGCACGCTCGATCAGCAGCGCTGCGAGGTCGTCACCGTCGGGCGCCACCACCATCGCGACCGCGGCCCGCATCACGGGCTGCAGGTCGGCCACGATCGGCTGGTGCATGCGGGCGCGCTCCTCGATGAGCGGCAGATCGGCGACGGTCATTCGCCCGCCTCGTGTCCGTCGCCGCTGCCCACATCCGCGCCGTCGACCGCCGCCGGCGACCATTCCGTCGGCAGGCTGTGCTTCTTCGCGGTGTTGCAGTCCTTGCAGGCGGGCACGCAGTTGCCGTGCGTCGAGCGGCCGCCACGGATGATCGGCACCAGGTGATCCATGGTCAGCGCCTTGGCGCCGACGCTCTTGCCGCAGTAGTGGCACACGCCGCTCGACCGGCGGCGCTTCCACCACTGCGAGTCGCGCAGCTCGCGCGCCTTGGCGCGCTCGCGGCGGACGTGCTCCTCGTCGACCGGGACGAAGAACGGCGTTCGTTGCGGCTCCTCCACGACCGACGATCTTGGCATGCTCACCCGCTCGCCACCACCAGGGGCAGAATGACGAAGAGCTGGATCGCATCGAACAACGCATGCGCGACCATGCACGGCACGACATCGGCACGGCGTTCGAAGGCCCGCCCGAGCACGACCGAAACCGTGAACACGCCGACCAGCATGAACGGCATGCCGTAGCTCGCGTGGCTCGCGGTGAAGAGCAGCGTCGACAGCACGAGGCCGCCGCGCGCCTGCAGGAACGACCGGAAGAAGAGCTCTTCGAAGAATCCGGCCGACAGCACCAGTGCGAGCTTGGTCGCGAACGGCAGGGCGACGATCGCGCGCACCATCTGCGGGATCTCGGGCTTCACGCCGCCCGACGCGACGTCGCGCCCGACGCCGAACAGGCCACCGATCAGGGTCATCGTGAGCATGGTGATCAGCCACCCGCCGAGGCCGACCTTGATGCCGGTGCGCAGCTGCTGCCGTGGGTCATCGAGCCGCAGGTGCAGGAAGGCCGCCAGGGGACGAAAGCCCGCGAGCGCCCACCAGGCGAGCAGCGAGCCGGCGAGGATCGCGTGCCCGAGGAACAGCTCGGGGGTCGACAGGCGCGCGAGATCGATGTCCGGAGCCGGATGCCCGATGCGCGACAGCGGCAGCACGGCGGTCACCGCGAGCGCGAAGGTCAGGACGAGATACGCGAGCAGCCGCCGCACGGCGCCGGGAAACTGCTCGACCACGAGCCGCGGCCACGCGTCGCGCGAGGTAAGGCCGGCCGTGAGCACGGCCGATACGAGGAGTGCGCCGAGCAAGCTCATGGTTGGCGCGCGCAGGATCGATCAGGCATAAGGCAGGTCGCGTGGTGACGACGATAACACGAAACGCAGACGGCAGCGGCAAGCTCGGCCTCGTGCTGTCCGGCGGGGGTGCACGCGGTCCGCTGCAGGTCGGCGTCTACGAACGCCTGCTGCGCGACACCCGCTTCGCCGACGGCCCGCAGGTGCTGAGCGGCACGTCCGCCGGCGCCCTCAACGCGGCGATGATCTCGGCCGGCTTCACGCCGAGCGAGATGATGGACTTCTGGTACGGCGTCGCCGACGACCCGCCCGTGGTCGCGAGCTCGCGCTTCTTCCGGTCGCTGTTCCAGACGCTGCTGCGCATCTCCGCCCGCGAGCTGATCGACTTCCCGCGCCGCCTGCCGTCGGACGCGATGCGCCTCCTGCAGCGCGCACGCTGGTACTGGCCGCCGCAGCTCGGCTCGCTGAGCGCACTGATCATGGACTTCGTGCTCACCAGCCGCTTCGATCTGGTGAGCGAGCTGCTCGAGGGCATCCAGGAGCCCTTCCTGGTCGACACGGGCCGGCTGCGCGACCGCCTGGTCAAGCTCTTCGGCGGCACGCGCATCCCGAACAAGCGCCGCGTCGCGATCAACGCGGTCGACATCCACACCGGTCGCGTCGTGCGCTACGTGACCGGGCCCGTGCCCGCGGTGCCGGCGTCGGAGTACGTGGTGGTGCCGGCGATCAGCGTCGACATGCTGGTCGCGAGCGCCAGCATCCCGCTGCTGTTCAGCCCGGTGCCGATCGGCACGCGTCTCCTCTGGGACGGCGGTCTGCTGGTCAACACGCCGCTCGCGCCGGCGGTGGCGCTGGGAGCCGACCAGATCATCACCGTGCTGGTCACCGAGCAGTGCCGCACCGGCAACCTCGCGCGCTTCGGCCGCGCCATCGAGCGCACCGCCGACTCGTTCCTCGAGAACGCGTACAACGTCGACCGCATGCTGCTGCTCGATCGCAACCGGCTCGCGCACGTCGAGGGCAGCCCCTACCGCGAGGTCAAGCTGTACGAGGCGCTGCGCCCGGCGCACGACCGCGCGCTGTTCAGCGCCGGCTCGTACCTGAACTTCCAGCGCAGCTCGATGGCGGCGATGTACCGCGCCGGCCAGCGGGCGGCGACCGACTGGCTCGCGCAAGGTCCACCGGTCGATCGCCTCGACGCCCGGCAGGACGTCACGCGCCCGGCGGCGAACTCGAACTGACGCCGGCGACCGCGCGCCCGGCAGGTCGCGCACGGCGAGCACCTCCGCCGTCGGAGGAGCCGCGCGGGTCGAGGCACGCAATGCGGCGTCAGGAGCGCGGCGCTGCGGCCGGGCCGACGTCGAGCCGCTCCAGGCGCTGCTCGATGTCGCGGCGCGTGAGCCAGTCGAAGCGCGCGTCGTGCGGGTCGTAGTCGCGATCCCACGCGGCGAGGGCGCCCTCGAGCAACGGACGCAGGCGCTCGCTGCGAACACCGAAGTCGCGGTAGACGTCGAACAGCACCACCGCCACGTGCGGATCGCCCGGGTTCAGCGCCTCGGCCCGGTCGAGCGACGCGAGCCCGGCCGCCTCGTCGCCGAGCGCCAGCGAGCGCGCGCCGAGACGCGCGTGATACTCGGCGTAGCGTGCGCGCACGGCGTCGACGAAGAGGTCGTCCGGCGCGTCGTCGAGGCCCGCGTCGCGCGGCGGTCCCGGCAGCGGCACGAACTCGGCCCAGCGTCGCCGCGCGTCGCTCGGCGGCAGCGGGCCGTGCTCGAGCACGGAGAGCAGCCCGCGCGGCACGGCCACCCGATCGCGCAGCGCCGGCATCGCGTCGCGCATCGCATCGCTCAGCGGGTCCCCGAGCAGCATCGAGTACGGCTCGCCGTGCCAGCCGTACTCGTGCGAGATCAGGTGCACGTCGGGCCGCAGGCCTTCGACGTAGCGTGCGTACAGCACCGGATAGACGACGGCGTCGCCGACCGGGAGGATGCCGGCGCTCGGCGGTGCCGAGTCCAGCAGGTCGAGCGCGAGATCGCGGGCGATCCGATCGTTCCGGTGCGAGGCCACGTCGTAGCCACGCAGCACGCTCCATGCGACCGCGGCGGCGACTGCACCGGTCGCGAGGCGCCGTGCGGCAGCCCCCCGTCGCGTCGCAGCCACGCGCAACGCGTGCACGCCCGCGGCGATCCACAGCGCGATCATCGCGTGCACCTGGAAGTAGAAGACGCGCTGCGCATAGATCCAGAGCCGCGTGTGCGGTGCGCGCAGCTGCACGTTCAGCCCCAGCGTTCCGATGAGCGCGATCGCGAGCGTCGTGACCAGCACGTCGCGCATGCCGCGCGGCCAGGCGACGAGCCCGACCAGCGCGAGCAACGCGAGCGGCCAGCCGAACCAGCGCGCAGCATCGCGCCACGCGTCGCTCGTGTGCAGCAGGACGTCGCCGACGCCGCCTGCCATGCGCTCCGACTCGACCGGCGTGAAGTAGGCGTCGCGACGTACGTGCGCGACGAAGGCTGCGAGCGTGCGCGGGTTGCCGACGTTCAGCGGTGGATCCGCCGCCGCGCGCAGCGGCAGATAGAGATAGACCGACAGGCCGAGCACCAGCAGCAACGCCCCGACCAGCAGCACGCGTGGCCGCAGCAGCGCACGCCAGTCCAGGTAGACGAGCAGCCCCAGCACCGGCAGCGCAACCAGCGCCAGCAGGAAGTGGTTCGTCATCCCGAGCCCGACCGTGAACGCCAGTGCGTACAGCCAGCGCGGCCGACGATCGTCGCGCCAGCACAGCGCGAGCAGGAGCAGCAGCACGCACAGCGCCGTGTTGAGCGCGTACACCTCGGCGATCACAGCCTGCGACCAGAAGATCGTCGAGGCGCCGAGCGCCAGCGCGCCGAGCAGCGCGGCGCCGCGATCGTCGAGCACGCGCAGGGCGATGCGGAACACGAGCCACACCGCCGCCGCGGCGGCGACACCGCTGCTCCAGTGCACGCGCTCGGCGATGGTTCCGCCCGGCAGCCAGGTGAAGAGGTGCGCCCACAGGCACCACAGCGGGTAGCCGGGCGGATGCGGAATGCCGAGACGGTACGCCGCGGTGATGAACTCGCCGGAGTCCTCGAGCGTCACCGTCGGTGCCGCGGTCCACACGTACAGCAGCAGCGGCAGGCCGAACGCGGCGAGGTCGCAGGGTGCGTCGCGATCGCCGCGACGCCGATGCTCGCCGTCGACCATCGCTCAGCCTGCGCGCCGTGCGGGTTCCCGTCGCGGCGCGGGATCTCGCCGCAGCACCACCCTCGCGCCGGCGTCAAGCATGAGTGTCGGCCGTCATGCGCGCCAGCAGCGCCGCCTTGTCGACCTTCATGCCGGGCGTGAGGGGCAGCTCCGCGCACACGACGACACGGTCGGGCGCCTTGTAGTCGGCGATGTGTCGCTTGACGAACGCACGTACGTCGTCGGCGTCCGGGGGCCGCGCGGGATCGCGCGGCACGAGGAAGGCCACGCCGCGCTCGCCGAGCACCGGGTCCGGAATCCCGATCACCGCCACCTGCGCGATCTGCGGGTGCTCGCCGAGCACCGCCTCGACCTCGACGGGATACACGTTGTAGCCGCCGCGGATGTACATCTCCTTCTTGCGCCCGACGAGCTTCAGGTAGCCGTCCTGGTCCAGCACGCCGAGGTCGCCGGTGTAGTAGAAGCCGTCGGCGTCGAGTACCTGTGCCGTCGCCTCGGGCTGCTTCCAGTAGCCGCGCATCACGGCCGGCGAGCGGATCGCGACCTCGCCCACCTCGCCGGGCGGCAGCGGCCGGCGCGCGTCGTCGACCACGCGCAGCTCGGCGATGTCGCTCGCGCGCCCCACGGTGTTCGCGAGGCGCTCTTCGCCGTCGCCGCGTCGCGACCCGGTGCCGACCGCGGTCTCGGTGCAGGCGTAGCGCGTCACCAGCTCGATGCCGAGGCGCTCACGGATGCTGCGCACGAGCTCCGGCGTGAACGGCGCACCGCCGATCGCACCGGTACGCAGCGACGACAGGTCGAAGCGCTCGAGCTCGGGATCCATGAGGATCAGCGAGAACTGCGCCGGCACGCCGCCGACGTACGTGATGCGCTCGCGCGCGATGGTCTCGAGGACGGTGCGTGCCTTGAAGGTCTCCAGCAGCACGGTGGTCTGCGCGCCGGCGACGTTGGCGACGATCTTGGTCATGAAGCCGACGTGCGAGAACGGCGTGCCGGTCGCGAGCGAGCGCTCCCCGTACTCCTGCAGCATCTCGGCACGGGTCGGTCGGATCGCGTCGAGGTTCGCGTAGCTGAACGCGGCACCCTTCGGCTTGCCGGTGGTACCGCTGGTGTAGACGAGCGCCACCAGGTCGTCCGGCGACAGGTCGACCTTCGGCGGGTTCGGGTGTCGCGACGGCCCGCCCTCCTCGTCCACCCCTTCGACCGCGGCGAGCGTCGTCAGCGACGGCGCCCGCACCTCGGGGTCGCGGTTGCAGGCTTTCCCCGGCGCCTCACGTGTCCCGCCCGCGACGACCACGTGCTCGAGGGTCGCGATGCGCGCCCCGAGGCGCCGCACCAGCGACGCCAGCTCGCGCTCGCCCAGGCGCTCCAGCGTGACCACCGCGCGCGCGCCGCTGTCGCGCAGCACGTGCTCGATCTCGCCGTCGCCGAAGCGCGGATTGATCCCGGTGGTGATCACGCCGATCTTCGCCGCGGCGAGGTAGCAGAGCGCGTACTCGACCCGCGGCGGCAGCAGGATCGCGAGCACGTCGCCCTTCGCGAAGCCGAGCTCCACGAGGCCGGCCGCGATGGCGTCGGAGCGGCGGTCCCAGTCGGCGTACGTCAAGCGGCGCTGCACTCCGTCCGGATCGCGCGGATCGCGGTACACGAACGCATCGCGTGCGCCGTCGTCGCGCGCGATCTCACGCAGCCAGTCGCCGAGCAGCTTCACGCATCACCTCCCGGCGGAACGACGGCGAGCGCACGCAGGCGGAACAGCGCCGCCGCGACGTCGTTGAACACCAGGCTGCCGATCTGGAACACGTCGTCTCCGGGAATCACGCGCGCGTACAGCGCCGACGTCGTCACGGTGAGCTCTCCGATCTCGAGCGTGCGGCGCTCGCCGGTCGCGAGGGCGAGCTCGATCGTCGCCTGCGGCGGATCGAGGCCGAAGTCGCTCATCGGCTTGCCGTCGGGCGAGAAGCGATCGATCTCCGCCATCCCGACGATCTCGCGCACCAGTCCGTCGAGCGCCTGATCGACCTCCTGCTGCGACGGCGGCGGCGTGCCGGGCTCCGCAGGGCTCGTCCCGGGGCCGAGGCGGATCTCGTCCACCTGCCAGCCGGCGGCGGCGCGGTGGGCACGCAGCACGCCCTGCCAGCTGGTGATCGACAGCGCCCGGACGTCGCTCGCCGGCAGCTCGAGCACCGGCTTCGCCGCGGCACCCGGCGGCGGTGGCGGCGGCGGCTCGAGCCGCCACGCGACCCACGCGGCCGCGAGGGACAGCGCGATCACCGCGAGCGACAGCAGGCTCCGCCGGAGAGGCGACATGGCGGTTCCTAGCGGCGGCGCCGGCGGCCGACCAGCACCAGGACACCGATCAGCAGGACGACCGCCGGCTGCGCCACGGCCGCGCTCCAGAAGATGGTCTGCGCGAGCTCGTCCGACACGTACATCGGCGACATCGGCCCGAGCTGCGTCGCCGCGGTCTCCGGGCGCGCCCCCTCGGCCCCGGTCGGCACCAGCCAGCCGATGACGTTCACCAGCAGGTTCTTGTTGCCCATCAGCGAGAAGAAGGCGTCGCTCGCGAAGTCCGCGTCGCCGACGAGCGCGATGCGCCCAGGGCGGTCCGAATCGGGTGCGACCAGCGTCACCGCCATGATGCCGATCGGTCCTTGACGGTCGCGCTGCTCGTCGAAGGTCACCTCGCCGGCACGGGTGCGCGACGCGTCCCGTGCGGCGAAGCTCTCCTGCGCCGTGCGCGCGACGATGCTCGGACCACGCGTCACGTCGTCGTGGTGGCCCGGGGCGATGTCGACCGAGCGCGCCCGACCGAGCACCGACGGCGTCGTCATCGAGCGCACGGCGGCGTGGTCGCGATAGTACGGCACGACGACGTTCGTACCGTCGCTGCCGTAGACGCGATTGGCGCGGTCGATCACGACGTCGTCGCCGAGAGCGAATCCGTAGCCCGCCACCCACGCCTCGAGGCGCGGCAGCACCAGCGGATCGACCGCCACGAGAACCGCGCCGCCGCGCTCCAGATACGACGTCAGCGCGCGCAGCTCTCCTTCCGCGAGGTCGGTCTCCGGCCCCGCGAGCACGACCGCGCTCGCGTCGGACGGCACGTCGGTGAGCTGCAGCAGCGTCAGCGGGCGCAGCTCGTAGCCTTCGTTGCGCAGCACCTGCGACGCGCGCGACCAGGCCTCGCCGTTGCCGGCGCCGAGCGAGCGCTCCTTGTGGCCGTCGAGGAAGTAGAGCACACGCGCGCGCTCGGCGAGGATGCGCGCGATGCCGCCGACCAGCGACTCCTCGCTGCCGGCGAACACCACGACTTCCCGCCCGTCGTACTGCAGCACCGCGCGGTCGTAGTGGTCGACGCGGTGCTCCTTCGCCCGCGCGGGATTGCGGTCGAGGTCGACCAGCTCGTAGGTCAGCTGCGGGCAGTGGTCGCGCAGCAGCTCGACCAGGTCGCGCGAGCGCTGGCGCTCGCCGCGCTCGTAGTAGAGGTCGACGTGCAGCGGCTTCTTGACCTCGCTCAGCACCGACAGCGTGTAGGGCGACAGCGACAGCATCTGCGTCGCGGTCAGATCGACGCGGCGGTTGTACAGATCCGAGAATGCCTGCAGCGCGACCGCGACCGCGAGCACGGCGGCGAGCGACAGCACGAACGCGACCGTGTTCGCGAGTCGCTTCACCGGGACTTCTCCGCGCCGTGCACGAGCATTACTTGACGCCCCGCCAGCGGCGCGAGCCGAGCGCCAGGACGGTCCAGGCGAGGAACACCGCGCTGAACAGCACGAAGAACGTGACGTCGCGCGAGTCGATGCCGCCGCGCGAGAACACGTAGAAGCGATCGAAGAGCGACAGCTTCGACAGCACCGACAGCGCCGGCGCCCCGACCGCCGCCTCGTTCCAGGTCATCACCCAGAAGAGCAGCAGCAGCGAGAACGTCACCGCCGCGGCGAGCACCTGGCTGTCGGTCAGCGCCGAGATCAGGATGCCGCAGGCGAGGAACGCGGCGCCGAGGAGAAAGAGCCCGAGGTAGCCCGCGAGCAGGGCACCGATCGCGACCGGCGCGTGCGTCTGCGTGAGCAGCGCCGGGAAGAGCAGCGTCGGCGCGAGCATCAGCAGCAGGACCAGCAGAGACGCGAGATACTTGCCGAGCACGATCTGCACGTCGCGCAGCGGATACGTCCACAGCAGCTCGAGCGTGCCCAGGCGACGCTCCTCGGCGAACAGGCGCATCGTCAGCAGCGGCAGCAGCGTGAGCATGATCTGCCGCATGTCGTGGAGCTGGAACTGCCACAGGCCGCGCGCGACGTCGAAGCCGCCGCTCAGCAGGAAGAACGACAGGTTCGAGTAGAAGTAGAAGCCCGACACGCCGAGAAAGAGCGTGATCACGACATACGCGAGCAGCGAGCTGAAGTAGGTCACCAGCTCCTTGCGCAGGATCGCGATCACGCGGCCCCCTGCCGCGGCTCGTCGCCGACGTGCACCAGACGCAGGAAGATCTCCTCGAGCGACAGCGACTCGCGCGACAGCTCGAGCAGCAGGAAGCCGCGCGCGGTCACCGCACGCGACACCTCGCGCAACACGGCCTCGTCGCGCGCGTGGAAGCGGAAGCGGCCGTCGACCACCGCCAGGTCGTGCACGCCGGGCACCGACGACAGGAGCAGGCGCAGCTCGCTCTCGGGCGCCTCGGCGCGCAGGTGCACCGTCACCGCACCTTCGATGCGGCGCGCGAGGCCGTCGGGATGGTCCTCGGCGACCACCCGCCCGCGGTTGATGATCACCACGCGCTGCGCGACCTGGCTGACTTCCGACAGGATGTGGCTCGAGAAGATGATGGTGCGCTGGCCGCGCAGGCTCTTCACCAGCTCGCGGATCTCGGCCACCTGCTCCGGGTCGAGTCCCGAGGTCGGCTCGTCGAGGATCAGCACCTGCGGGTCGCCGAGCAGCGCCTGCGCGAGCCCGACGCGCTGCCGGAAGCCCTTGCTGAGCTTGCCGACCAGGCGGCGGCGCATCTCACCGAGCGACGTCGCGCGGATCACGCGCTCGATCTCGCTCCGCCGCGCCGCTCGCGGCAGACGCTTCGCGCGCGCGACGAACGCCAGATACTCCTCGATGCTCATCTCGGGGTAGTACGGGGCGTTCTCGGGAAAGTAGCCGACCAGGCGCCGGGTCGCGTTGGGCTCGCGCTGCACGTCGTGTCCGCCGACGCGGACGGTTCCCGACGTCGGCGGAAAGATGCCCGCGATGACGCGCATCGTGGTGGTCTTGCCGGCGCCGTTCGGGCCCAGGAAGCCGACGCATTCGCCCGGCGCGATCGTGAAGCTCACGTCGCGCACGGCGGTGAAGTCGCCGAATTCCTTGGTGAGATGCGCTACCTCGATCATGCGCGCGAGGCAGCGTTATGCGGTTCGCGGGCGGCGGGCAAGTCAGCGGACGTTTGACCGGCCGCCGGCCCGCGCGCCATCGTGACGCGACCCGCCCGGTCCGCCGTGCAGCATCGCGAAGCCGTGTGACCGTCAGGCACCATCGTCCCGCCCGCTGATCGAGTATCCGCTCGCCGGGCCGCGCAGCGGCTGCAGCAGCATGCGGTCGAGGCCCAGATCGCGCGCGCTGCGGAACTGCTCGATGCCGATGGTCATACCCCCGTGGCCGTCGACCGGCTGCGCCTTGTAGGTGCCGAGCAGGCGATCCCACCACGGGACGTTGAAGCCGAAGTTGCTGTTGGTCTCGTCGGGACGGATCGAGTGGTGCACGCGGTGCATGTCGGGCGTCACCACGAGCAGGCGCAGCACCCGGTCCACGTGCAGCGGCAGCAGCACGTTGCCGTGGTTGAACATCGACGTCGCGTTGAGCACGACCTCGAACACCAGCACCGCGACCGCCGGCGGTCCGACCGCGAGCACGAAGCCGAGCTTGAGCGCCATCGACAGCACGATCTCGAGCGGGTGGAAGCGCACGCCGGTGGTCGCGTCGAGCTCGAGGTCGGCGTGGTGCATGCGGTGCAGGCGCCACAGCGCCGGCACCGCGTGGAACATCACGTGCTGCAGGTAGATCGTCAGGTCGAGCGCGAGCAGCGAGCCGACGAACGCGGCCCATCCCGACACGCCGAGCACGTTGAGCAGGCCCCAGCCGCGCTCCTGCGCGAGCGCCGCGAGCTCGACGGCGAGCACCGGGAATGCGATGCGCAGGACGAGCGTGCTCAGCACCACGACGCCCAGGTTGCCGGTCCAGCGCAGGCGACGGCCGATGCGGCGCGGGCGGCGCGGGGCAACCACCTCCCACCACGCCATCGCGGCGAGGACGCCGACGAAGGCGAGCATGCGGACGAGCGGCTCGTGCGCCATCAGCGCGCCCTGCACGATCGTGCTCCGTCCGGCGTCATCGAGCCCTCGCCCGACGAGTACCCGATCCCTTCACTCCGCACACGCCAGCAGGAAGCCCGACGACAGCGCCTCGACCCGGACCTTCGCGAAGCCGGCCCGCGCGAGCATCTGCTCGACGTCGGCGCGCGCGTGGAAGCGATAGACGGCCTCCGGGAAATCCCGGCTCGCCTCGTCCTTCGGCCGGAACCCGAGCACCAGGCGGCCGCCGTGGCGCAGGACCCGCCTCAGCTCGGTGAGCTGCCGGAGCGGATCGGGCCAGAAGTACAGCGTGTTCATGGCGACCGCCTTGTCGAACGTCGTATCGCCGTACGGCAGGTCGCTGCTGTCGGCGCACGACAGGCGCACCCGCCCGCTCGCGACGAGCGGGCCGCAGAGCGCCGACGCGAGCGCGTGCATGTCCGCCGAGTGATCGATGCCCGCGACGAGGCCGTCGGGGACCGCGCGCGCGATCTCGAGGACGTTGTGCCCGTGTCCAAAGCCGATCTCGAGCACGTGGTCGGTGGGCGCCAGCTCCAGCAGACGACGGGCGGCGGCGTTCCCGCCGGCCGTCTCGCGCGCCATGATCCACGCGATCACGCGCCCGAGGATCCCGCTCGGCCGCGCGGACTGGCGTGCGATGAACTCGGGGCGACGCACCTACGGCTCCCCGCGGTCGCGCAGCGCGGCCTTCAGCCCGAGCCAGTAGGTCACGCAGGCGCCGGCGATCGTGCTCGCGAAGCCGACCGTCAGCTCGTTGACCCCGGCGATGCAGCTCCGCGGGATCACGAATCCGTAGCCGATGACGACGGTGGGAACGACGAAGCCCACCAGCGGCATCAGGTGGCGCGGCTTCACGATCCCGCTCCGTCGCCCGCAGCGGACGCGTGCTGCTCGCACACGCTCCGCTCCGCGCCGACGCGGATCCACGTCGTCGTGCGGCCGAGCAGCGTGATGCCGAGGTAGCCGCGCACGTGCAGCCGGTCCGCACCGTCGAGCGACATGATGCAGCGATACGTGCGGCCGCTGGTCGGGTCGTAGATGCCCCCTCCGCTCCACCGGTCGGGCTCTCCCCGGACGGGCGTCAAGTCGCTGAGGATCTGCAGGCCGACGATCGGCCGCTGCTGCAGCGCCTCGTCGGAGTTCTGCCGGTCGGTCAAGGGACAGCCGTTCTCGTCGAACGGCGACCGAAGCCACACGATCTCGCCGCACAGCGCCTCGCCGCAGGGTGCGATCTCGACCTGCGCCGCACCACCCTCGGCGTACCAGCGACCTTCCGGGCTCGCCGCGTGGCCCGCGGACGCGCCCCACACGACGAGCAAGACCGGCAGCGCCACGGCCGCGCGCGCCGCCCGTCGCGGCAGCGCGCACGCCTTCGGCCGCAAGCCGAACAGGAAGCGCACGAGCGGCAGCTCGCGCACGACGAGGTGGTAGACCGCAAAGGTGATCAGCACCGCCACGCCGACCAGCAGGACGAACTTCGCGGCGATGCCGAGCGGCAGCCGCACGATGAAGTGCCCCGGCACGACGATCGCGGCCTGGTGTAGGATGTAGACCGGGAACGCCGCCACGCTCAGGTAGTGCAGCGCCGCGTTGCCGAAGTCGAGGAAGCGACGCGCGAGTCCGAGGG
The DNA here is from genome assembly GCA_019749875.1 of Candidatus Binatia bacterium. Classification (GTDB taxonomy): domain Bacteria; phylum Desulfobacterota; class Binatia; order UBA12015; family UBA12015; genus VGTK01. The sequence continues at coordinate 29,566 of JAIEPK010000002.1, forward strand.
CCGCGAGCACGAAGCACCATCCGGCGATCGCGCTGCCGGCGAGCAGCACCGGCGGTGCGTCGTACAGGCGCAGCACGCCCGCGAGCAGCACGCCGCAGGTCGCGGTGCCGAGCACCAGCGCCCTGCGCCACTCGCGCTGCGCGACTTCCTCGAGAGCGGGATAGCAGGCGAGCAGGAAGCCCGCGAAGAGATACGTCGAGTAGTACGCGACGTTCGCCCAGTCGTCGTACAGGTTCTGGATGCCGGGCCAGTACGGACGCAGCACCAGCTGCACCACGACGAGCGGCGCAATCGGCGCGTAGACCGCGAGCACCGGCACGCGCTCGATCTCGCCCGCGCGGCGCACGAGCCAGGCGAACGCCGGCAGGTAGAGCAGCGTGAACGTGAGCGGGTAGGCGACGAACCACAGGTGCGCCCAGGTGAAGCGCTCGAGCGTGAGGAAGCTCGGCAGGAACTGCACGAACGACTCGTCGAAGGGCGCCGCGACCGGCAATCCGTCGGGGATGACGAGCCGGAAGCCGGCTTGCAGCGCGGGGCTGACACGAAGGCCGGCGTGGTTCAGGTCGAGGCCGCTCGACAGCTCGAGATACTTGATGACGGGCATGAACAGCACGCAGCCGGCGAGGAGCGGCACGGCGAGACGCAGCGCACGCTCGCGCGCGACACCGAGCGCACCGCGCGCACGCAGCGACGGGACCAGCGACCAGCCGGCAAGCAGAAAGAACAGCGGCATGTGCCACAGGCTGATGAAGCCGCACAGCACGAGCAGGCCGAACGACAGGTCGGCGTTGCGCACGTGGTAGAACGGCGCCGGGTTGGAGACCATGCCGGCGTGAAAGACGAACAGCAGCAGCGTGGCGCCGATGCGCAGCCAGTCGATGTCGTAGCGACGAGCGGTGGCTCGGGAAGTCATGCCGTCTCCTTGCTGCTCAGGGCGCGGACGACGAACTGCACGACGGTCGCGCGCGCGACGTCCTCGCCGACCTTCTCCGGTCGCGAGTCGAAGTGGCGGTGCACCGCCCAGAACACGATGGTCTCGAGGACGAGGCGGGCGGTGGCGTCGACGTCCGGCACGGGTGCGATCAGCCCGCGCGCGATGCGTGCCTTCAGGTAGCCGGCGAGGAGCTCGAGCAGCCCGCCACGTGCCCCCTCGAACCACAGCTTCGCCAGCTCGGGATAGTCGCGCGCCGAGGTGTCGATCAGCTTGATGCGCCGGCGATTGGCCGCGAGCTGGTCGTAGAGCTCGCCGACGATCGCAGCGATCTCGTCCGCCATGTCGCCCGGGCGCTTGCGGGCCACGGCCGCGCCGAGAGCCGGCACGCCCTGGTGACGCTGCAGCTCGTCGCGCACGTAGCGCAGCGTCGCGCCCGCCTTCGGCGAGCGGACCGGGAACGCGACGTCGCTCGCGGACTTCGGCGGCTGGTCCCCGTAGCGGCAGACGAGGTCGAACAGCGCCTCCTTGCTCTCGACGTAGAGGTAGAGCGTGCCCTTCGCGACGCCCATCGCGGCCGCGACGTCCGCCATCTGCGTGCGCCGGTAGCCCTGCTCGACGAACACCCGGGTGGCCGCGTCGAGCAGCTGCGGTAGCCGGTCCTCGGGAATCCGTCTGGCCATGCGCAGCTTCTAAACTGACCGACCAGGTCAGTCAATTACGTTCTCGACCCACTCGAAGAATCGTGGTCCTGGCTCGAGTCGCACGCTAGTCTGCCCTCGCCATGGACGACGCGCGCGCGACCCGGATCATCGGCGAGGCGGTTCCCGACGTCGTCGCCGTGTATCGCTTCGGCTCGACGATCCGCGGCGAGGAGCACACGGCCAGTGACGTCGACCTCGCCGTGCTCGCAGCGGGCCCGCTCGACCCGGTACGACGCTTCGCATTGCAGGAGGAGCTTGCAGTCGCCCTGCGGCGCGACGTCGATTTGGTGGACCTGCGCCGGGCGTCGACAGTCATGGCCATGCAGGTCGTCTCGACCGGCACGCCGATCTTCGTCGGGGACCCTGCCGAGCAAGAGCGTTTCGCGGACTACGTCTTTGGGTCTTACGTTCGATTCAACGAGGAGCGCCGCGCGATCCTGCAGCAGGCTCTGCGCGAGGGCACGATCCATGGTCGATGACGTCGTCCTGAACAAGGCCGCCGTGATCGAGCGCTGCGTCGCGCGTGTCCGCGAGGAGTACGCCGGTGATCCACGGCGGCTGCGCGACGACATCACCCGTCAGGACTCGATCATCCTCAACCTGCAGCGCGCCTGCGAAGCTGCGATCGACCTCGCGATGCACGTTGTGCGGGTACGCCGACTTGGCGTCCCGCAGGAAACACGTGAATCGTTCGAGATGCTGCGCGACGCCCGCCTGCTCGACGATACGCTCGCCGACCGGATGAAGCGTATGGTGGGATTCCGCAACGTGGCGGTCCACGACTACCGCAAGCCCGACCTCGACGTCGTCGAGCGCATCGTCACGAACCACCTCGACGAGTTCATCGCGTTCTCGTCCGCGCTCGTCCGCTCGTCGGGCGCATCGACTGCCCCGCGGTAGGCCGACCGCCGTTGCCCTCCGCGCCTACAGTCCCAGCTTGGCCAAGACGTCCGGGTTCGCCAGGAACGGCGGGCGCTCGCGGCGCAGGAACGTCTCGATCGACTCGCACATCATCTCGCCCTGGTGGACGATGACGTCGGTCGTCGCGCCGCCGATGTGCGGCGTGGCGATCACGTTCGGCAGCAGCACGAAGCGATTGTCCGGCTGCACGGGCTCGTTCCAGAACACGTCCATCGCGGCCGCCTTGATCTTGCCCGACTTCACCGCCTCGTAGAGCGGCTCCTCTTCGACCGCCGCCGCGCGCGCGGTATTCACGAAGTAGACGCCGTCCTTCAGCAGACCGAGCTCGCGCGCGCCGATCATGTTCTTCGTCTGCTCGACGTCGGGCACGTGGATGGTCAGGAAGTCGGCCGCGCGCAGCACGTCGTCGAGCTCGCCGCGCTGGACGCCCAGCTTCTCGAAGACCTCGGGCTTCGCGTACGGATCGTAGGCGACCGCCTTCGCACCGAACGCGAGCACACGTCGCGCGACGCGCTGCCCGATGGCACCGAAGCCGACCAGGCCGACCGTGCGGCCGTACAGCTCCACGCCGGTCATCGCCTCGTACATCTTCAGGAAGTCGCCCGCGCCGCCGAAGCGGTTCGCGCCGTTCTTGACGAAGCTCACCGCGTCGTAGACGTGGCGTGCGAGCGTCAGCATGAAGCACAACGTCAAGTCGGCGACGGCGTCGGCGTTGCGCGCCGGCGTGTGGAAGACCGGGATGCCCTTCTGCGTGGCGAGCGCGAGATCGATGTTCACCGGCTCGCCGCGACAGCAGCCGATCAGCTTGACGTCCACCGCATCGAGCACGTCGGCGTGCACGAGGTCGATCTCGCACAGGATGACGTCGCAGCCTTCGTCTTTCAGGCGCTGCGCGAACTGCTTGCCGTCGAAGAAGATGTTCTTGGTGACGCGCCAGTCTTCGACGTGGACGTCCATGTGCTTCTTGATGCGGGCGAGACTCGTCGGATCGAACGACGCGGTGACGAACGCCTTCACGGAGCGAAACCCCCTTGCGATGGAGCTGCGGTCAGCGGTGGGAATCGACGCCGAGCAGCGTGACGACGAGCTGGATGACTTGACGCCGCACGCGCGCGCGGACCCCGGGGTCCTGCACGGTGCCGCCGAGCAGGCCCTCGACGAAGGGGCTCTCGAGCATCGACATGAACAGCACGGACTGCACCGCCAGCATGAAGAACGACACGTCCTTCTCCGGCAGGCGATCGGGCGCGAAGCTGCGCACCCAGTCCGAGAAGACCTTCAGCGCCGGACCGACCGACTCGCGCATCGCCGACTTCTCGACCGGCTCGGTCTCCATCATGCGACGCATCAGCAGCTTCGGGATGGTCGGATTCTCGATGTAGAAATCGAACGTGACGCCCATCGCGCGCTCGATCACGGCGCGCGCGTCGTCCTCCGATTTCGGCGTCGCGACCTCGCCCTTCAGCAGCTCGACGAGCTGCAGGAAGATGCGCTCGAAGATCGCGAGGTAGAGCGTCTCCTTCGACTCCCAGTGGTAGTGCAGGCTCGAGATGTTGACCTCGGCCCGGGCGGCGATCTCGCGCGTCGAGGCGCCCTCGAAGCCCTTCGCGGCGAACACTTCCTGGGCGGCGTCGAGAATGCGCGCCTTGGTCGAACCCGGCGCCTCGCGCACCTTGTCGAGCGCGGACTTGACCGACACCGCAGGCCGCGTCGGGGCGCTCACCGGACGCTCTCCAGCTTGGCGCCGGCCGCTGCCGCAGCGGCGGCGGCCAGCGCGGTCTTGGTGGCCGTCGCGTGGCGGCTGAACCCGCTGCGCGCCTTCGCCAGCTCGGCCTCGAGCTGGGCGCGCTCGGCGAGCCAGGCCTCCTCGCGCTCGGCGAGCTGCAGGTCGCGCACGCGCAGCTCGGTCTCGAGCGCCGGTACGCGGTCGATCAAATGCTTGATCTGACCGATCTCCTGTACCAGCCGCGTCAGCTGGGCCTCGAGCGACTCGTTCTCGCGGCGCAGCGCGGCAGTGGCGCGGCTCACGGCACGGCTGCGCTTCGCGTCGGCGTCGGCGACCTTCTCCTCGGCTGCGGCGACCTTCTCTTCGGCGATGGCGAGCGCGCGCTTCAGCGCACGGATCTCACGCTCGAAGGCGGCGACATCGGCCTCGCGGCTCTCCTTCGCGATCGACGGCTCCGCGACCGGAGCCGGTGCCGGCGGGGGTGCCGGTGCCGGCGTCGATGCCGCGACCACGG
>JAIEPK010000589.1 GCA_019749875.1 Candidatus Binatia bacterium
TCAGGTCCTGCTCGAGTGCGACCACGCGCGTCGCGAGGGCCGCGAGATCCGCCTGGTCGGGATCGGCGAGCGCCCGGTCGATCGCATCGTACGCGTCGCGCAGGCCATGCCAGCAGGCGAGCGCGGCTCGGCTGCGTTCGAGGACGGGCGCCTCAGGCGGCATTGCGCGCTCCCAGCACCGCCGGCCCCTGGGCCACCACCTCGCGGTAGGCTTCGGCGATGATCGACAGCACGCGACGCACCTGCTCGACGTGACGGACGCTCTTCTGCACGTTCGCCTCGACCAGGTGATCCAGCATGAAGCGGTACAGGCGCTCGAGCTGGGCGGCGATCTCGCCGCCGGCCTTGTGGTCGAGCGTGTGCAGCAGCTCCGCGATCACCGCCTGCGCGCGCCCGAGCTGGCTCGCGAACTCCTCCAGCCGATCGTTGCGCAGTCCGTTCTCCGCCTGGGCGAGGAAGCGCAGCGCGCCGTCGAACATGAGGATCAGGAGCCGGCCGCGATCGGCCGTGGCGACCTGCGCCTGTTGATACACGCCCGCCGAAGTCTGGTAGCTCACCATAGGATCATGCCGTCCGCCCGAGTGCGCTCGAGATCATCGAGCCCTGGGCTTTGAGGTTGTTGACGAGGACCTCGAGGCTGCTGAACTGGCTGCGCAGGTTCTCCTCGAACGCCGCGACCGTGCGCTCGCCCGCCGCGATGCGCTCGTTGAGGCTGCTCAGCGCGTCGGTGATGCTCTTGTTGCGCGTCGCGAGCAGCCCGGTCGAGCCGGTCACGTCGGTCAAGTAGTCATGGATGCGGTCGAAGGCGCCGCCGGCGCTGCCGAGCCCACCGAACAGCTGGCTCACCCCGGCCTCGTCGTCCGCCAGGGCCGCCGCCAGCTTCGCGGCATCGAGGCTCAACGTGCCGTCCTTCGTCGACGTGAGCCCGGTCTCGGCGAGCAGCGAGTAGCTGCCGGTGAGGCCGCTCACCGACGAGCTCACCGCGCTGCGCAGCCCGTCCATGATCGACCGCACGGTGCTGTCGAAGGCGAGTGGCCCCGTGGTGACGTCGCGGTCGGTCGAGTTTCCGTCCTGCGTGACCTCGCTCTGCGCGTCGACGAACGACGCCAGCGCGTTGTACGCGGTCACGACGGCCTGGACGTCCTTGGTAACCGCCGCCGCATCGGTCGTGACGCCGATCTTGACCGGGCCGCCCTCCTGATTGAGGGTCAGCGTCACCCCGGAGACGACGTCGTTGACGACGTTGTTCTCGCGCGAGAACGAGGTCGCGAAGCCGCTCACCGTGAAGGTCGCGTTGCGCGCCGCCTGCGTCACCGTCACGCCGAGGTTGGTGTCGTCGGTGACGATCGTGAGATCGTTCGAGAGGCCGGTGTCGCGCGAGGCGAGGCGCAGCCGGTAGTCCGGCGACGCGTCCGTGCCGAGGTTCACCACGGTCGCGTTCGCGCCGACGCCGAGCGCGTTGATCTTGGTCGCGAGGTCGTCGAGCGTCGTGGTGGCGTCGATCGCGATGCTCTGGGTGCTGCCGCTGCCGATCTTGAACGCGAACGTTCCGCTGCCGCTCGCGATGGTCGAGGTCGAGCTCGCCACGCCGGTGCCGGACACGGCGACCGCGTTGCGCGCGAGCTGGCTGACGGTGATCTCCGTCGTTCCGACCAGAGCGCCGCTGCCTGCCGTCGCGCCGATGGTATCGGGATCGCTCGAGGTCGCGGTGCGTGCCAGCGCGCTGCTCGGATCGCGCAGCTTGTCGACCGCCGCGAGGAGGTCGGCGAGCTTGGTGCCGAAGGTCGCGAGCGCGCTCTGCTTCGCCTGCTGGTCGAGCTGATCGATCTGCAGCAGGTCGACCGCGCGCTTGCGCTCGAGGGAGACGAGCTGGCTCACGATGGTGTTCGTGTCGAGGCCGGTCGCGAGACCGCCGATCGTGATCGTTGCCATGCGCCGTCAGCCCTTCTGATCCACGAACAGCCCCTTGGCGCCCTTGAGGCGCTTCAGGTGGCGGACCCACTCTTCCGACGGGATCTGCCGCACGACCTCGCCGCTCTGCGCGTCGATCACCTGCACGACGACGCGATCGATCTCGGGATCCTTGCGGATCGCGAGCTGGCGGATCGACGGCTCGGTGGCCTGCTGCACGGCGTCCTCGGCCGGCAACTTTTCCCCGTCGCCCGCGGCGAGATTTTCCGCTTGCGGCTTGATCTCCACGCGCCGCGCCGGTGCGACCAGGCGGGTCGCGCGCGGGGTCGCGCTCGTCCACCGCTCCGCTCTCGCCGTGGCGAGATCCGCGATCGGCGCCGTGGTTCGGTGTGGGTCGATGGTCATTCCGGTTCGGCCTCAAGGGGCGGCGGCGACCGGAGCCGCCGCCGCCCGCATCGAGCCGCGGATTACCGCAGCAACTGAAGTGCCAGCTGAGGCTGCTGGTTGGCCTGCGCGAGGATCGAGACGCTGGCCTGCTGCAGGATCGTGCCGCGGGTCAGGTTCGCCGTCTCCTCGGCCACGTCGGCGTCGCGGATGCGCGACTCGGCGGCGGAGAAGTTCTCACGCGCGACCTTGAGGTTCGCGATGGCGGTGTTGAGCCGGCTCTCGACCGCACCCAGCGTACCGCGCGACTGCGCGACGTTGGTGATCGCGCTGCTGATCGCGCCCAGCGCCGACTGCGCCGCAGCGGCCGTCGACACCGAGACGTTCGAGAGGCCGACGCCGCTCGACGAGCCGTCGACCGTCGAGAACGAGATGCGGCTGTTCGAGCTGCCGTCGAGGCCGACCTGGAGATCGACCGTCGTGCCGCCCGACAGGAGTGCCACGCCGTTGAACGTCGTGGTCGACGAGATGCGGTCGACCTCGGACACCAGTGCGGTGAACTCGGTCTGGATCGCGCTGCGCTGCGTGTTGCTGACCAGGCCGGTCGCCGACTGCGAGGCCAGCTCGGACAGACGGGTCAGGATCTCGCCGACCTTGCCGAGCGCCTTCTCACCGATGCTGATCGCCGAGATGCCGTCGTTGGCGTTGCGCACCGCCTGGCTGGCGCCGCGCACGTCCGAACGGAGCTTGTCGGCCAGCGCGAGACCCGCCGCGTCGTCGGCGGCGCTGTTGATGCGCAGACCCGACGACAGACGCTCGAACGAGCGGTTCAGCACGCCAGTCGAGTTGTCCAGGTTGCGCTGCGCGTTGAGGGACGGAACGTTGGTGGAAATGTTCAGAGCCATGCTGTCCTCCATGGGCTCGTAGCCCCGGACGTCCATGCCGGGCTCGGCCAAGTTGGAAAGTGCCTCCGGCTCACCCCGAGCCTTCGTGCTCTCTTTCCGGTTCGCCCCGCATTCGAGTCGCGCGCGGGAGAACTTGAGAGCCGAATTTCGTCCTTGCGCAAAGAAGTCGGCGAATTGCGCAGACGCGATGCGCGGTCCTGCGCGCTCCGCGCCGTTCGTGCCCCGGGAGGCGCTCTCCGGTGGTCGTCGGCCCGTGCGGGCGGGTGCTGCGGCACGGCACGACGACGGCGAGCGGTCGTCATTCCGTCGGAAATCGGCTACGACCCGACGCGGAAACCCGTGGGTCCCGGACCCGCGACCACGACACGGAGGGACGGACGATGGGCAAGCGCATCCTGAACGGCACCGCCTGGGCGCTGGCGGCTCTGCTGGCACTGGCGCCGGTCGCGGCACGAGCGGCGGGCGACGATGCCGGCGCGCTGGTGCGCAAGGCGGTGGACGCGCTGCCGAAGAAGCCGTTCACGGCGCAGCTCAAGCTGACCCCGGCGGGCCAGCCGACCCGTGAGCTGACCCTCGACCACAAGGTCGTCGGCGGCGCGCGTGCGAGCTACCTCGAGGTGACGGCGCCCGAGGCGCTGTCCGGGATCCGCTTCCTCTTCCTCGAGCACCCGAGCGGTCAGCCGGAGCAGTACATCAAGGTCGCCGCGGCGCGGAACGCGGTGCAGGTGAAGGACCAGGTGCGCAAGCAGCCGTTCCTCGAGTCCGACTTCTACGTCTCGGACCTCGTCGAGCCGCAGGTCGACGCCTACGAATACAAGCTCGTCGGCGAGGAGGATCTCCTCGGGCGCAAGACCAAGCTCGTCGAGTCGGTGCCGAAGAACTCGGCGAACGAGATCTATGGCAAGACCGTGGTCGCCATCGACCCGCAGGACCTGCTGATCCTCAAGCGCTCGTTCTACGACCTGAAGGGCAACCTGCTGAAGGTCTGGACGATCGACCAGGTGGAGAAGGTCGACGGGGTGTGGACGTTCCGCAAGCAGACCATGACGACGGTCCCGGCGAAGACGAGCTCGACCCTCGAGACGCCGGAGGTGAAGTACGACGTGGAGCTGAAGGACTCGATCTTCACGCCGGAGCACCTGCGCCGCTGATGGCGAGCGAGCGGGCGCCGAGGCCGCGCTCTGGCGTCGGCCAAGGCCGAGTGCATTGCCCGGGGGCTCGAGACCGTCTCTCGAGATCGAAGCTCGTTGGGAGAGCGCGGGCGCGTTCGAGCGGTTCGTGCTTGCCGGGAGCGCGCTGCGTTCTCTAGATTCGACGGGGCGCGACGCGCCGCTCCCATGCCGAAGCTCCTCGTCTTTCAGCACGTCGCCCACGAGCCGCTGGGCACGCTCGACCCGCACCTCCGGCGCGAGGGGTTTCGCATCCGCTACGTGAACTTCGCGCGACATCCGCACGCGGAGCCGGAGATCGACGGGTACGACGCGCTGGTCGTCCTGGGCGGTCCGATGAACGTCGACGAGTGCGAGCACCATCCGCACCTGCGACACGAGGTGCGCGTGATCCGCGACGCGCTCGATCGCGGCCGTCCGGTGCTCGGCATCTGCCTCGGCGCGCAGCTGCTGGCGCACGCGCTCGGTGCGCACGTCGGCCGCGCGCCGGAGCCGGAGATCGGCTGGTACGAGGTACGCAAGAGCAAGGACGCCGACGACGACCCACTGCTCGGCCACTTCGACGACGTCGAGCGCGTCTTCCAGTGGCACGGCTACGCCTTCGAGATGGCCCCGGGTGCGATGCACCTCGCGTCGTCGGAGCGCTGCCCGAATCAGGCGTTCCGCGTCGGCGACGCGGCGTGGGGCCTGCAGTTCCACCTCGAGGTCGACCAGCCGATGATCGCACGCTGGCTGACGACTCCGGCCAACGCGCGCGACGTCGCCGGCCTGCACGGCGGGCCGGACCCGATCCTGCGCGACACGCAGCGCTTCGTCATGCGCCAGCACGCCCTCGCCGAGGAAGCGTTCGCCGCCTTCGTGCAGCGCGTGCGTGCGCACCGCGGCCCGCGTACCCGACCGGTGCCGTGCGCGCAGCCGTTCCCGGATCGAGCCGAGTCCTGAGCCGCGCGCGGCCGCGGCCGCCGCGACGCTTCTCGTGCCGCGCTACGGCTGCGCGGTGATCGACCACGCGCCGCCCGTGGCCGTCCCGAGCAGGTAGACGTTGCCGCCCGGCGCGAGGGCGAAGCGCGCATCGTCGAGGCCCGAGGTGCTGACGCGCGGCATTCCGAGCCGCGCGCGCGGGTAGAATGCGAGCAGCTCGGTGCCGCTCGCGGCAGCACGCCCCGACGCCTGCAGCGTGCCCGCGTCGTGCTCCCAGCGCAGCTCCTCGAGCACGCCCGGCGCGGCGCGCACCCAGCCTCGCGTGAGCTGGTCGACCAGCGGCTGGCGCACGCCGGTGATCTCGTTGCTGCGACAGTCGACCTCGAATTCGCCCCAGACGTCCGGGATGCGCCCGGCTTGGTAGTCGGCCGCCTTGTGCGGGTCGCCGCACGACTCGCGCCAGGTCCACAGCGTCGCGGAGAACGCGTACTCGTCCTGCAGCTCCTGGTGCACGAGGAAGTACCGATCGGCGGGATCCGCGGCGCGATCCGGGCCCGAGCCCCACTCGCCGACCAGCACCGGCGCGCCACCGAACAGAGCCGCCTCGTCACGCGCAATGGCGAAGTTGTCGCGCGTGAGCGGCATGGCGTTGATGCCGCCCGTGTAGACGTGCGGCCCGTACACCACGTCACGATCACGGACGAAGTCCGGCGGCGCACCGCGACCGAGCGCAGACCACAGCGCCGACGGCTCGAACACGACGAGGTGCGGGAAGCCGCCGGCCGCGCGCTCCGCCGCGCGGATCTCGCGCAGCGCGGCCGCGTACAGATCGGCCAGCGCCTGCTGCGCCGCCGGCGTGAAGGCGTTCGGCTCGTTCATCACGTCGTATCCGGCGACGGCCGTCTCGTCCGCGAAGCGCCGCGCGACGTGGCCCAGCATGCGCGCGTAGCGCGTGCGGATGCCGACACCGTCCGGACCCGGGGCGTCGGTCCAGAACGCGTCGAACGCGGCGAGCACCGCGGGGCTGGTCTCGCGGATGCCCGCCGTGGCACAGCGCGCGGCACCGCCGTCGAGCGTCGCCCAGGCGGGCGCGCCGTCCCAGCCGAGCGCCGGGGATGCCGTCGCCGGACAGGCCTCGTCCGGACCTGCCGCGAGCGTCGCGCCCCAGGCGTCCTGGTGCAGATCGACGATCGTGTAGACGCCGCGCGCCGCGAGCGTGCGCACGACGCCCTCGACCTCGTCGAGGTAGGCCTCGTCGTACTCTCCGGGCGCAGGCTCGACGCGCGACCACGACAGCAGCAGCCGCACCGCATTCCAGCCGATGCCGGCGATCCGGTCCGCGTCCTCCTCGGTGAACGGGAACGTCGTCGGGAAGTCGCGCGAAGCCCAGTACTCGGCGAGCGCGTTCACGTTCACGCCGCGCAGCAGGACCTCGCGACCTTCTGCGTCGACGATGCGTCCGCCGGCGATCGGGTCGGGCTCGGCGTGCAGCGCCGGCAGCCGCAGCGGATCGGCGGCCCCGCCGCCGGTCGCGTCGCTGCAGGCGGCGAGTGCCAGCGGCAGCAGCAGGAGCACGAGCGCGCGCCGGGATCGAACGTGGACGGGACGAAGACGAAGCATGCGAGGTTCCTCGAGGTGAGCGTCGCCGCACGGCGCGCGCGCTGCAAGGCCGAATCGACCGGGTCGGGTCAGTCTTCGGGCAACCCGGGATCCCATTGCACGCCGTTGAGGTGCGAGCCGCCGTCGACGAACAGCGTATTGCCCGTCAAGTAGCGCGACTCGTCGCCGGCGAGGAACAGCGCCACCGCACCGATGTCGTTCTCGGGGTCGCCCATGCGGCCCATCGGGTTCTGCTCGAGCAAGGCCGCCGCGTTGTCGGGCGCCATCTGACGAAACGCCTCGTAGGCCTCGGTCGCGGCGGCCGGACAGATGACGTTGGCACGGATGCCGTGGCGAGCCCACTCGCGCGCCGCCGTGCGCGTCAAGGCACGCGCCGCCTCCTTGGCGCCGTTGTACTCGGCGGTATAGAGGTGCGCGTTCACGCCGTTGAGCGAGCACAGCGTGATGATCGAGCCGCCCTGCCGCTTGAGATGCGGATAGGCCGCCTGCATCAGGAAGAACGTCGCCAGATACCCGAGACGCACGCCGTGCAGCATCTCGGCGTCGGTCTTGTGCTCGAGACGCTTGATCGTGCCGCCGCCCCACGCGTTGTTGACGATCACGTCGAGGCGCCCGAAACGGTCGACGGCCGACGCCACGGCCGCCTCGACCTGCACGCGCTCGGTGACGTCGGTACGGATGAACACGCCCTGCCCTCCGAGCTCATCCACCTCGGCCGCCGTGCGCTCTCCGGAGCGGACGTCGATCTCCGCCACGACGACCGCCGCGCCCTCGCGCGCGAAGCGCCGCGCGATGCCGCGTCCGATGCCGAAGCCCGCGCCGGTGACGATCGCCGTGCGCCCCTCGAGCCTTCCCGCCATCGAGATCCTCCCGCCGCCGCGCGCGACGCGCGCGGTCAGCCCAATACCTTGCCGCGCGCGATGGTGCCGCCGCCGTCGACCGGCAGCAGCGCACCGGTGACGAACTCGCTCTCGCGGCTCGCGAGGTACACGATCGCCCAGGCGACGTCCTCGGCGCGGCCGAGACGCGTCAAGTGCATTCCCTCGAGCTCGGCGCGTCGCTCCGGCGTCATGCCGGCGTCGCGGCGCGGATTCTCGACGTAGCCGACCGACAGCGCGTTGCAGCGGATGCCCTGGCGTCCGTAGTCGACCGCGATCGAGCGCGTCAGCGCGTTGAGCCCGCCCTTGCTCGCCGCGTAGGGCGCGAGGCCCGGGCTCGCGCGCTCCGCCTGGCGCGACGAGACGTTGACGATCGAGCCGTGGCCGGCGGCGAGCATGTGCGGGATCGCCGCGCGGCAGAGCCAGGCGGGGCTGGTGAGGTTGACGCGCAGGATGCGCTCCCAGAGCGCGGTATCGAACGCCCCGACCGGGCTCCGCCCGCCGCTGCCCGCAACGGCGTTGTTGACCAGGACGGTCAGGGCGCCGAAGTGCGCGACCACCGCCGCGACCAGCGCCGTGCAGGCGTCCTCCTCGCCGAGATCCGCCGCGAAGAACGCGCCCGTCCCGCCGGCCTCCGTGATCGCTCGCACGACGGCCTCGCCGCGCTCCGCGTTCCGCCCATGCACCGCGACCCGGGCCCCTTCCGCGGCGCAGGTGATCGCGGCCTGCCGTCCGATCCCGGAGGTCGAGCCGGTGATGAGGACGGTCTCGCCGTGCAGTCGCATGCCCGCCCGACATACGCGGGCGCGCTCCGCCGGGTCAAACCGCCGTCGCCCACAGCTGACAGCCGTCAGGATTTCTTGACACATGTCAGCCCGACCCCTACGCCATGCGTCATGCTGCCGCCGCGCGTACCGGTCGCCGCCAACCGCGACCGCAAAGGCGATCGCACCCGCGAGCGCTTGTTCCAGGCCGCGATCGCCGAGTTCCGCGAGTCCGGCTTCGAGGCCGCGAGCGTCGGCGCGATCGCGCAGCGCGCCGGCACCTCGCGTGCGAGCTTCTACTTCTACTACCCGTCGAAGGAAGCGGTCCTGCTCGACCTGCAGTGGCGGGTCGAGATGGAGGTCGTCGACCAGACGCGCCATCGGGCGGGCCTGCGCGCCTTTCTCGACGCGCTGATCGACGCCATCTGCAGCGCCGACTCCGGCATCGCGGCGGGCGGTCTGCTGCGCGTGACGCTCGCCGTCTACATCCGGCAGCCGGCCGGTCTCGATCTCTCGGATCAGCCATTCCCGCTGATGATGGAGGTCGCGCGCCGCTTCATCGAGGCGCGCGACGACGAGCTGCGCCCGGGGCTCGACCCGGCGCAGGCGACCGAGCTCTTCCTCGCGAGCCTGTTCGGGCTGATCGCCGGCACCGCCGGACCGGTCGCGACACGGCGCGACGCCTTGCACACGCTCGCGACGCTCTTCCTCGCCGACGAGACGCCCGTCGAGCGCTGACTGCACGAGGTATCCATGGAAACGTACGCCCGCTTTCTCGTCCGCCGCGCCTGGCTGGTGCTGCTCGCCGTCGCGCTGCTGACCGCGTGGCTCGCGATGGGCCTCGCGAAGCTGCGCACCGAGTTCGACGTCGAGAAGAGCCTGCCGCGGAACCACCCGTTCGTCACCATCGACAAGGAGATCCGCAGCAAGTTCGGCGGACGCAACACGATCATCGCGCTGCTCGTGCCGAAGGACGGCGGCGACGTCTGGCGCACCGACGTCCTGCGCGTGGTGCGCGACGCGACGCTCAAGGCGCTGCGCCTCGACGACGTGATCGCGCAGAACGTGATCAGCCTCGCGTCGCCGAGCGTGCGCTACGTGCAGGAAGTCGGCGGCAGCCTCGACATCGACCTGCTGATGCGCGACCCGCCCGAAACGACGGAGGACATCGCCGCGCTGCGTGCCAAGGTCGACGGCGACCCGCAGCTCGCCGGCATGGTGGTCACGCCCGACCAGAAGGCCGCGGTGCTGATCATGGACTTCTGGCCGGGGCCGCAGGCGTACGATCTCGCGACGCGTGCGCTGGCACTCGGCGACGAGCTGCGCGACGCGCCGGTGTCGATCTACTTCGCCGGCGAGCCGATGATGGCGCTCACCGACCGCCAGCAGTCGCAGGAGGTCGGGATGCGCATCCCGATCACGTTCCTGGTGATCGGCGTGATGCTTCTGCTCTCGTTCCGCAACCTGCAGGGCATGCTGATCCCGATGCTCACGGCGGCGCTCAGCACCGTGTGGGGACTCGGCCTCATGGGTCACACCGGGCTCGTGATCGACACCTGGAACGTCGCGACGCCGATCCTGCTGATCGCGATCGCGGCCGGTCACTCGGCACAGATGCTCAAGCGCTACACCGAGGAGGTTTCGCGCCTGGGCGACAATCGCGAGGCCGTCGTGACGTCGACGGCGTCGATGGGTCCGGTGATGCTCGCCGCCGGCGGCGTCGCCACCATCGGCTTCGCGTCGCTCGCGCTCACCGGCATCCCGGCCATCGCGGGCTTCGGGCTGTCGTGCTCGTACGGCATCGGCAGCGCGGTCCTGCTCGAGATGACCTTCATCCCGGCGCTGCGCTCGGTGCTGCCGGCCCCGAAGCGCGGGCTCCGCAAGTCGCGCTGGACGTCGGCGCCGCTCGCGTTCCTCGAGCGCGCCATCCTGCGCGACGGTGGCCGGCCGGTGCTGATCGCGACCGCCGTCCTGTTGCTGCTCGCGATCGTCGGCGCGACGCGCATCCGCACCTACGGAGCGACGCGCGAGTACATGGCGCGCGGCAGCCTCCCGGCGGTGCACCTCGCCGAGATCGAGAAGCACTTCCCGGCGACGGTGACCATGACGATCCTCTACGAGGGCCCGCCCGAGAGCGTCAAGCAGCTGCCGCTGCTGCGCCACATGGACGGCCTGCGGACCGAGCTCGAGAAGGATCCGCTGGTCTGGCGGACGGCGTCGCTCGGCGACCTCGTCAAGACGCTGCACAAGACCTTCAACGGCGACGCGCCGGATCCGTACCGCATCCCGGACGACCAGGAGCTGGTGTCGCAGCTGATCTTCCTCGGCGACTCGCCGGCCTTCGAGCGCTTCATCGACCGCGGCTACACCAAGTCGCTCCTGGTCGCGTACCTGCGCAGCGACGACTCCTCGCTGGTGGGCCCGCTGGTGCGGCGCGCACAAGACTGGGTGGCGAAGAATCCGCCGCCCGACGGCGTGCGCGTGCTGATCGCGGGTGGTGTCGCGCCGACGATCCTCGCGGTCAACGAGCACACCACGCACAGCAAGATCCTGAACATGGTTCTCGTCCTGCTCTCGATCTACGCGGTGTCGTCGATCGTCCTGCGCTCGCCGCTCGGCGGCGTGTACGTGGTGACGCCGATCGTGGTCACCGTCGTGCTGCTGTTCGGCCTGCTCGGCTGGACCGGCATCCGTCTCGACATGGGATCGGCGTCGCTGATGGCGATGGCGGCCGGCATCGGCGCGGACTACGGCATCTACTTCCTCTACCGGCTGCGCGAGGAGCGCGCGCGCAGCACGAGCGACGCGGAAGCGCTGCATGCGGCGCTCGAGACCTCGGGTCGTGCGGTGATCTTCGTCGCCGCCAGCATCGGCGCGGGCTTCGCTGCACTCGGGCTGTTCTCGGACTTCTTCGGCCTGCGCCTGTTCGGTACGCTGATGCCGATCGCCATGGTGATCTCGTGCGTCGCGGCGCTGTCCGTCATGCCGGTGCTGGTGCTGCGCACGCGACCGGCGTTCCTGCTCGGTGCGGCGAGCGACGACGCCCCGCCGCCGGACGCGCGCCCCGTGATGCCCTAGTCGCACGACACCGAGAGCGGCATCGCGCGCGTCCGCAGCACGATGCCGCCGCGAGCAGCGACGTCGGCCGCTTCAGCGACCGGGCGAGACGACGCCCTTGCCGCCCGAGCGGCCGGACGTACGGAGCCTGCGCGAGCGCACGCGCGGTGTCGCCGCCCGGCCGGTGAGACGGCGCTCGATCCAGCGTCCGGCGAGAACGACCACCGTCAGCACGCCGACCAGCAGCACGACGTTCGACGGATCGGGACGGCGCAGCGTGCGCATCAACTGCTCGGCGAACGCGGTCGCGCCGACGACGCCCGGCAACATGCCGATCGTCGTCCCGATCACGAAGTCGCGCAGGCCGACCTGCGCGGCACCGGCCGCCACGTTCACCACCGTGTACGGAGCGAGCGGCAGCAGGCGCACCACGGTCATCACCGCGACACCGTGCCGCGACAGCCGGTTGCCGAGCTTGCCGAGGCGGCTGCCGAACAAGCGCCGGACGCGGTGCCGGCCCAGGCCGGCACCGAGCGCATAGCCGGTGAGCGCACTGAGAAGCGCTCCGAGCAGAGCGTACACGCCCCCCGGGACGGCTCCGAAGGTCGCGGCAGTGACGACGATCAGGAGCGTCACCGGGACCAGCAGCAGGCCGCCCGCGACGAACATCCCCGCCACCACCGCCGGCCCCCAGGGTCCGTGCGCGAGCGGTGTGAGCGTCGCGCGCAGGCGCTCCGGGTCGAGCCACTCGCCGAGCGGGGTCGCGACCCATGCCGCGACGCAGCCGACGACGAGCAGCAGCGCGACCACCGCGGTCGCACGGCCTGGCCCGCCGGACGCGAGCGGCGCGACCATCTGCTCCAGCTCGGCCGCCGGAATCGGACGCTCCGGGTCGACCACCGCGGCCTCGGGAACGACGCTCTCGAGCCACGGCGTGACGGTCCCGTCGAGCGGCTCGAGGGTGCGGGGGCGACCGCGCAGCGCCTCGATGGTCGCGTGCGGCGAGCGCGTGCGCTCGAGGTGTCTCGCGACCACGTCGAGCGGACAGTCGAGGTGCTCCGCCAGAAGGCGCGTCAAGAGCCGCAGCGCGGGCGCGCGCACCGCGCCGTCACCCGGGTCCTCGATGGCGAGGTCACATTCGCTGTCGAGACCCATCGAGCGATTGTTGAGGTTCGCCGAGCCGACCCGCACGAAGCGGCCGTCGACGATCGCCAGCTTCGCGTGCACGTTGATGCGCGCCTCGCCGAGCCCGGGCACCGTCGGCGCGTAGATGTGGAAGCGGCCGTACGGGTCCGCTGCACGGATGCGCCGCAGCAGGCGCGCCCGCAGCACACCCATCGTGCTCTCCTCGAGCCATCCGGCGCACTTGCCCGGATTGACGACGACGATCTCGGGACCGTCCGGCTCCGCCAGCCGCTCGAGGATCGCATCGCCGACGCAGGCCGCGGTCAAGTACTGGTTCTCGACGTACACCCAGTCGCGCGCGCGGCGGATGCTGTCGACCCACAGCGCCTCGACCTCGCGCACCTCGTCCTGCTCCTGGTAGGCCGCGAGCGTGCGCGCGATCGCGACGTTCACGTCGCGCATCTCCGCGGTCGCGCTCGGTGGCCAGGGCTCGCCGGCCTTCCGGACGGGACGGAGCGTGCGTCCCGTGGCGCAGCGCCAGCGTGCACGCACGAGGTCCCCGATCGCCGCTGCCGCCGGACCTTCGACCAGCATCTGCACGTCGTGCACGGGCGGGAACGGGTTGCCCTTGGGATCGCGGCGGCGCGGGTCGTCGGCGCGGTGCTCGGTCGTGTCCCAGCGTCCCATCGCGATGTCCATGCCGCCGACGAAGGCGATGCGATCGTCGACCACGACGATCTTCTGATGGTGCGCGCCGCCGATCGGGTGGCACGGATCGAGGCGGAAGTGGAAACGTCGCGGCATGCGCCAGGCGAAGCGATACGCCGGCAGCAGCTCGCGCTCCATCGCGTAGAGCATCGGAAAATCCCAGTCGAGCACGTGGACGTGCAGCGAGCGGGTGCGGCGCAGCGCCTGGGCGAGAAACGACGCGAGCTCCGCTGGCAGCTCGGACGGGCGCGACCCGTGCCAGAGATCGATGCTGCCGTTGAAGTCCCAGCCGGCGATCAGCACGCTCGAGCGCGCACGCTCCACCGCCTCGGCGAAGGCGCGAAAGTAGGCCTCGGCGTCGACCAGCACGGCGACGCGGGTCGCGGGCGCGACGCGCCAGCAGTTGCGCCCGGGCTCGAGGATCGCCGGGGGGTGCGATGCCGCGGTGCCGTCCGCGGCGTCCTCGCGCGTCGCGGCCGTCTCGCCGGACATCGCCACCGCGATCCTTCCTGCGTCGATCCTGCGCTCGAGCTTCCGCACGCCGAGGCGCGAAGGGCCGTGTGCATCGCTGCGCCAGCTCACGCGTGCTGCCTCCGGCTGCCGGTGCAGCAGTACTTGACGGTCGGGTTGCGCATCACGAGCCTCCGACGACGCGGCGGAGCGCCGCGTCGTGCGGCCTCGCGATCGCAAGACACGTGCCCCGGCGGCGACCATGCGCCCGTCGGCCGTCGCGCCGCACCCGCGCGGGCTTCACCGGCAGACCGTCGCGCTCGAGCGTCGCGCGGATCTGCAGTTTCTACAGACGCGCCGGAAGGATCGGGCAGCGCGCGCGCCCGGTGTACCCGCCGCAGCGTCCGATCGCTTCAGGCCACCAGGTTGCGACGCTCGTCGCCGCTCGCGGCGACGACCTCGAGCAGCGCCTCGCGCGCGGCGCGCGTGCCTTCCACGACCGCCGTCGCGCCGGCGCTCGCGAGCGCCCGAGCCGTATCGCTGCCGCGCTCCCCCGGCGCCTCGGGCAGCACCACCACGATCGGCACGTTCGGAAACTGCCGGCGGATCCGCCGGCACAGGTAGCGCGCCGCAACGGCGCCGCGCGGCGGCAGCGCCGCGATGCATATCGCGTGCGGATGCGCGGCCTCGACGTTGGCGAGAATCTCCAGCGAGCCCATGCCGGGCCACAGTCGCTCGAGCAGCACCGGGTCACGCGCCAGCTCGTGCATCAGGATCTGCAGCACCAGCGCATCGCCCTGCCCGCTCGCGGGACAGCCCAGGACGCGCGCCGCTGTCGTCTCCGGCGCTGCGTCGCCGGTGCCGGGCGCCGCCGCCGCGCGGGCGATCGAGGTCAGCAGCCGACGCGCCGCGCGGTGCATGCGATGCTCCTCGTCGGACGTCAAGCGCCCGTTGCCGCGGTCGTCGCTGGTGCGGACGAGCACCGGCAGCAGCAGCTCGTCGTACGCGTCGCACTCGGGATGCAGGCGGGAGTAGTCGGCGAGGATCTCGCGCGCCTCCTCGTCGTCCGCCGCGAGCAGACGCTGGTAGAGTCGCACGTCGGGCTCGAGCACCTGCTCGTCGGCGAGCAGGTAGTAGATGAAGTGCAGCTCGGGAACGTGCTTGCTCATGACCACCAGACACACCGTCAGCGGAGTGGCGAGAACCAGGCCGATCGGTCCCCAGAGCCACGTCCAGAAGGCGATCGCGGCGAGCAGCGACACCTGCGAGACGCCCGCCGACTGCCCGTACAGCAGCGGCTCGACGATCATGTTCGCGATCAGCTCGCACGCTGCGAACAACGTCACCGCGAGCAGCGGCACCCGCCAGCCCGGAAACGCCGCCAGCGCGATCAGCACCGGCATCGCCGCACCGAGGAACGGACCGACGTACGGAACGAAGCGCAGGCACGCGGCGAGAAAGCCCCACAGCAACGCGTACGGCACGTCGAGCAGGTAGAGTCCCGCACCGACCGTCGCGCCGTAGCCTGCGTTGAGCAGCGACTGTGCGACCAGATAGCGTCCGATCCGCGCGGCCGCCTCGTCGAAGGCGCGCGTGGTCACGGCGAGCCGCCCGTAGCCGATCAAGCGGATCAGGCGGTCGCGCAGGTCGCGCCGCTCGAGCAGCATGAAGATGACCAGCACCAGCACGAAGCCGGCGCTGGCGAGCCCTTCCAGGAGCGAGGGAATCTGCCACAAGACCGACGGCGCCTGCATGACCACCGGCACCGGCGAATCGCGTGAGCTCGCCGCGAGGCCACGCTGTGCCGCACGCCGGCCCGCACCACGGTCGAGCGCCGACATCACGTCGTCGGCCGCGGCGCGAACCTTGTCGATGATGCCGCCGCTGGTCGCGCCCTGGACGTCGACGATCTTCGCACGGATGTTCGAACGATACGCAGGCAGCTCGTCGGCGAGGCGCGTCGCCTGCCATGCGAGCGCGAAGCCGACGCTCGCGAGCAGCGCGAACGCGAGCACCGTGACGACGGCGACCGAGCCGATCCGCCCGAGACCGATGCGCTCGAAGCCGCGCACCACCGGGCTCAGCAGAAAGGACAGCAGGACCGCCAGCGCGATCGGGATGAGCACGGCCTGCGTCCAGTAGAGAACCGCGACCGCCAAGGTGCAGCCGATGAAGATGGCGACCGTGTTCAGGCGGCGGCGCTGCGCTGCCGCATCGGCCGTGATCGCGGCCGACGGCTCCGCGTCGTCGTTCAGTGCCACTTGACGCTCGTCTCGGCAGACCGGCGTGCCAGCGACGCGACCATGGCGACCAACTCGGCGGGCTCGACCGGCTTCGCCGCGTGCATCTGGAAGCCGGCCAGCAGTGCGCGGCTGCGGTCTTCGGTGCGTGCGAACGCGGTCAAGGCGAGCGCGGGGACCGCGCCGCCGGCAGCTTGGGCGCGGCTGCGCACGTAGCGGATCAGCTCGTAGCCGTCGCGCTCCGGCATCGCGATGTCGCTCACCAGCACGTCGGGCCCGTGATGATCGAGCGCTTCGACCGCCTTGTTCACCGACGGCACCGCGCACACGTCGGCGCCGCCCTCCTCGAGGATCGTCTTGATCAGCTCCCGCGTCTCGAGGTCGTCGTCGACCACGAGCACGCGCAGACCCGCGAGCGGCTGGCCGACGTCCTCCTGCGCCGCGTTCCGCTCCGCGTCGACGACGGGGCGCGCGGCACCGTGCGCTCGCGACGTGAGCATCGGCAGCGTCACGTAGAAGCTCGCACCCTGATTCTCTCCGGAGCTTTCCGCACGCACCGTGCCGCCGTGCAGCTCGACCAGGTGACGCACGATCGCGAGACCGAGCCCGAGACCACCCGACCGTCGCGTCGTACTGCTGTCGACCTGCCGGAAGCGGTCGAAGATGCAGGCCAGGTCTTGCGGACGGATGCCGCAGCCATCGTCGCGCACGCAGATCACGGCTTGCGCACCGCGGCTCTCGAGCGCGACCTCGATCGAGCCGCCCTTGGGCGTGAACTTGACGGCATTCGAGAGCAGGTTCCAGAACACTTGCTGCAGACGGTTGCTGTCGCCGGCCACCACGACGGCGGCGGGATCGACGTGCGAGCGCACGCGGATGCTCTTCGCCTCGGCCGCCGGCCGCGTCGCCTCGATCGCCGCTTCGATCACCGGCTCCAGATCGAGGGGCTGGACCTCGAGCCGCAGCTTGCCCGAAACGATGCGCGAGACGTCGAGCAGATCCGAGATCAGGCGCGTCTGCGCCTGTGCGCTGCTCTCGATGCGCTCGAGGCCGCGGGCGATCTCGGCCTCGGTGCGCTTGCCCCGCGTCAGCAGCTGGCACCAGCCGAGGATCGCGGTCAGCGGCGTCCGCAGCTCGTGCGACAGCGTCGCCAGGAACTCGTCCTTGGTGCGGTTCGCGAGCTCCGCCGCGTGCCGCGCTTCCTGCGCGGCGCGGTACAGCGCCGCCTTCTCGAGCGACACCGCGGCCTGCGCGGCGATCGCCAGCACGACGCTCTCGTGCCGTTCGGTGAAGCGGCCTTGCTGGCGGTGGCCGAGAAGAATCGTCCCGAGCAGTCCGCCTTCGCTGGTCACCACGGGGACGGACAGCAGGCTGCGCACCGTCGGATGCCCCGAGGGCGGTCCGAAGTGCGGCACGTTCTTGCCGTAGCGCCGATCGCTGGTGACGTCGTCCAGGCGCAGCACCAGGCGGCCTGCGAACGCGGGCCCGAGCAGCGTGGTCGCGCGCGGCGGCCGGAGCCCGGCGAAGACCTCGGGCCCGACGCCCGAGACCGCATGGACGCCCTCGTCCTGCCCTTCGTCGAGCGGGCCGCTGTAGAAGAATGCTCCCATCTCCGCGGCCGAGCACTCCGTAGCGGCATCGATGACGTCCTGGATCAGCGCCTGCAGATCGAGCTTCGCCGCGAACGAGCTGGTGATGCGGTGCAGCGTCTCGACCGCTTCGCGCTCGAGCTCGAGCCGCTCCTCGTACTGCTTGCGCTCGGTGATGTCGCGGACGTGCGCGGTGAACTCGCGTCCGGAGTCGAGGCGGATCTCGCTGACCGTCACCTCGACCGCGAACTCGCGACCGTCTTGACGACGCGCGGTCGCCTCGATGCGCTGTCCGAGGAAGCTGCGGCCTCCCTCACGGAGATAGCGCTCGAAGCCCGCACGCAGCGCCTCGCGGTACGACGCCGGAATGATGGTGTCGAACAGGTCGCGCCCGAGCACTTCGGCGCGCGTGAAGCCGAACGCATGCTCGGCCGCGCGGTTGAACTCGGTGATCCGGCCGCTCTCGTCCATCGCGACCACCGCGTCGAGCGAAGACTCGAGAATCGCGGCGCGGCGCGCCTCGCTCTCCCGACGTGCAAGCAGCAGCGCCTGCAGGACGCTGGCGTTGCGCTCGGCATCGTGGCGCGCCTCGGCCTGCGCACGCATGGCGAAGAACAGCAAGCCCGCGACGAGGAAGCCGCTGCCGAGGATCCACGGCACCACGCCGCGTCGCGACTGCTCGTCGAAGCTCGCCGTGCTGCGGAACGACACGGTCCAGTCGCGTCCTGCGAGATTGATCTTGCGCTGCGTGGCGTACGCCGCCGCGGCTCCGTCAACCCCGTCGTCGCCGGGCTGCCAGCTGTAGAGCGAGCGTCCGAGCTCGGCGTCGCGGATGTCGAACGCGATCTGCGGGTCGTCGGGTTGCTGCACGCTCGCGGCGACGAACTCGGCCGTGTCGAACGGGCTGAACACGTACCCGGCCAGGCTCGCGCGGCGGGCGCCCGCTCCTTCCGGCGTCGCGCCCGAGACGAACACCGGCAGGAAGACCACGAAGCCGTCCACGCCGCTGGACGCGGTCGCGCCGTCGGTGCCGTCCGCCGCGGCCGCCACGCCGGAGTCGCGCGCGCGCTGCATCGCCGTGCGGAGGCGAGGCTCCACGCTCAGGTCGATGCCGAGCGCGCGCGTGCTGGCCTCGTCGAGCGGCTCGAGCGCGATCACGGGGAACAGCTCCGCGCGCTCGCCGGCCGGACGGACGGCGAAGCCCGGAATCCCGCCGGCCGCGATCCGGTGCTCGAAGCTCGCACGGTCCTCCGGACGCACTCGTGCCACGAATCCGATCCGGCCGAGGCCAGGATAGTGGCCCGGCAGGTCGAGCGTCGCGACGAAGCGTCGGAAGCGCTCGAGATCGACGAATCCGGGTTCGGAGAGAAGCGCGCCCGCGGACTGCAGGACGACGCCATACGTATCGAGTCGTCCCTCGATCGCGTCGGCGATCTCCTCCACCCGGCTCTCGAATCGTTCGCGGTCGCGCGACTCGTACACCGAGTATGCGGTCCAGCTCGCGACCAGGGTCGCGGCCAGGACCAGCCCGGCGACGCCGAGCGGCGGGCCGTAGCGCTTCCAGTTGGTCGACGTCTTCATGCCGGGCTCGCCGGGCGCTCCGCCGAAACGGGCTACCTCGGGGCGGGCGGGCGCCCTTGCAGATTCCGGACCCAACGCGGACGTCCACCCGGCGCAGATTCGACCCGACATTCCGTCGCGCCCGAAGCCCAAAAGCGCAGGCTTTGCCGATCTTACAATGTACGATTTACCTTCCTGTAGACTTTACCGGTTCAGGCAAGAAGGAAAGCCACGATGGTGCAGGGTTTCGAGCGGTCGAGATCGGGAGCGACATTTGCGAGGACGGGCGGCGCGCTCGGGGCGAGAGGTAGGACTGCGATCTCTCGTCGGGCGCGACCACGCGCACCAGGAAGCGCCAGCCGGAGGAGAGTGATGGCACACGCGATCGTGATCGACGATGACCCGGGCTTCCAGGAGGCCATCGCCGAGGTCCTCACGCAGGAGGGCTTCACGATGGAGTCCGCCACCACGCTCGCCCAGGCGCGGCAGCTGCTCGGTGAGCGGATGCCCGATCTCGCGCTCGTCGATCTGAGCTTGCCCGACGGCGAGGGCTCGCAGCTCATCCCCGAGCTCGCGACGATGCCGTTCACCGACGTCGTGCTGATCACCGGCAACGCCACGGTGGACTCGGCAGTCGACGCCTTCCGCGAGGGCGTGGTCGACTACCTGACCAAGCCCGTCGAGCTGCCGCGTCTCCGCGCCGTGCTCGCCAACGTCGCACGGCGCCGCGAGCTGCACGACCAGGTGGAAGACCTGCGCGCCGAGCTGCGGCGTCTGGGCCGCTTCGGTCCGCTGATCGGCTCCGCGCCGCCCATGCAGCACCTCTACGACATGATCGCGCGCGTGGCGCCGACCAACGCGACGGTCTTCATCCAGGGCGAGAGCGGAACGGGAAAGGAGCTGGTCGCCCAGACCTGTCACCAGCTGAGCCGGCGTCGCAAGCAGCCGTTCGTGGCGCTCAACTGCGGTGCGGTGACGCCGCAGCTGATCGAGAGCGAGCTCTTCGGCCACGAGCGCGGCAGCTTCACCGGCGCCGACCGCATCCACAAGGGCTACTTCGAGCGCGCGCACGGCGGCACGCTGTTCCTCGACGAGATCACGGAGATGCCCGTCGAGCTGCAGGTCAAGCTGCTGCGCGTCCTGGAGATGGGAAAGATCGTGCGCATCGGCGGCGAGCGCGAGCTGCCGGTCGACGTCCGGCTGATCGCGGCGACCAACCGCGATCCGCACGAGGCGGTCGCGCAGCAGAAGCTTCGCCAGGACCTGCTCTACCGCCTGAGCGTCTTCCCGCTGCAGCTGCCGCCGCTGCGGGAGCGCGGCGCGGACATCGACCTCCTCGCCGAGTACTTCCTGTCGCACATGAACCGCGCGGAGAAGGCGGACAAGCGGCTCGGGCGCGCGGCGCTCGAGCGCATGCGCGCCTACCACTGGCCCGGCAACGTCCGGGAGCTGAAGAACGTGATGGATCGTGCGTTCATCCTCGCCGACCAGGTGATCACCACCGAGTGCCTGCCCGCGCTCAGCGGCGACGCGGCACCGACCTCCGCGGAGCCCGTCGGGCTCGGTCCGGCGATCGAGCTCAAGCCGGGCATCTCGATCGGCGAGGCGGAGAAGCGCCTCATCTTCGCCACCCTCGAAGCGTGCAACGGGAACAAGGAGCGCGCCGCACGCGTCCTCGAGATCAGCCTGAAGACGCTCTACAATCGCCTGAACGCCTACAACGGTCGCGCCAAGCAGCGGCCCGCGAGTGTGGGCGGGCCGCAGCTGTCGACGCCGGCGTCGTCCTGAGCCCTCCGTGACGAAACGAATTCTCGTCGTCGACGACGACGCCGACGTCGCCGAGCCGCTGGCGATCCTGCTGTCGCGCACCTACGACGTCGACCTCGCCGCGAACGGCGCCGACGCCGTGCGCCGCATCGAGCGCGGCCACTACGACGCGATCGTGCTCGACCTGGTCATGCCGGTGATGGACGGCAGCTCGTTCAAGGCATGGCTCGACGGCCAAGGGCTCGACATCCCGGTGGTGCTGGTCTCCGGCAGCGCCGACCTGGTCGAGCGCGCGCAGCAGCTCGGCGTCGCCGATCATTTCGCGAAGCCGCTCGACACGGCCGCGCTGCGCGCGCGCCTGGCGGCAATCCTCGATCGGCCTCCGTCACAGTCGCGCATCGCGGGCTCCGCGAGCGGCGCGGTGCGCAACCCGGCGCTCGCAGCACAGGGCGGCGGCGCGCGCTGATCGGCGCTTCCGTCCGGCTTCTTGCCGACGACGGAAAGCCCGGACGCGAGGAGCACGGCTTCCTCGCGCAGACCGTAGTCCGTCAAGTCACCGCAGAGACACAGCACGTCGGCGACGCTCGATCTGCGCGCGAGGATCGGCTCGAGGCCGCCGCGCGACGTGCGCGAGCAGTGCAGATCGCCCGCGGCGGCGACGCGCAAGGGCGCGAGCTCTTCCGGCATCGCGCGCTCACTCGGCAAGCGGCCCGCCAGCACCGCCCGGTTCGTCGCGCGTCTTCGTTCCGCAGAGGGAGCGTGCAGGCATCCGTGCACACGGCCCCGTGCGGCGTGAACCATTTACACGCCGTTCACCCACGAATGCAGAGCTTTACCGTCCGAGAGCGGAGCTCGTCGCTCCGCGCGCGTACGCACGGGCGAAAATCGAATCGTCGCCCCGGGCACGTCCGTTGCTCGCGCCCCACCCTCCCCGTTCATGCGCATTCATCCGGGGCAACCCTATCCGCTCGGCGCCACGTGGGACGGGCGCGGCGTCAACTTCGCCCTCTTCTCGGAGCACGCCACTCGCGTCGAGCTCTGTCTGTTCGATGCGGCCGACGCGAAGAGCGAATCACAGCGTGTGGCGCTGCCCGAGCACACCGATCAGGTCTGGCACGGCTACCTGCCGCACGTGCGACCGGGCCAGCTGTACGGCTACCGCGTGCACGGCCCCTACGCGCCCGGCGAGGGGCACCGCTTCAACGCGAGCAAGGTCGTGCTCGATCCCTACGCCAAGGCGATCGCGCGCCAGGTCGAGTGGTGCGACGAGATGTTCGCCTACCGGATCGGGGACGACGCCGAAGACCTGTCGTACGACGAGCGCGACAACGCGGCCGCGGCCCCGCTCGCCGCGGTCGTCGACACCGCCTTCACCTGGGGCGACGATCGGCCGCCGCGCATCCCCTGGGCCGAGACGGTGATCTACGAGACACACGTGCGCGGCTTCACCATGCGCCATCCCGACGTCCCGGAGCGACTGCGCGGCACGTACGCCGGGCTCGTGGCGGACGCGCCGCTCGAGCACCTGCAGCGGCTCGGCGTCACCGCGGTCGAGCTGATGCCGATCCACCACCATGCCTACGACCGACATCTCGTCGAGCGCGGCCTCAGCAACTACTGGGGCTACAACACGCTCGCCTTCTTCGCGCCGCACGCGCGCTTCGCCGCGGGAGAGTCCGGGATCGCGGCGGTCGACGAGTTCAAGACCATGGTGCGCGCGCTGCACGCGGCCGGCATCGAGGTGATCCTCGACGTGGTCTACAACCACACCGCCGAGGGCAACCACATGGGCCCCACGCTGTCGATGCGCGGCATCGACAACTGCGCGTACTACCGCCTCGTGCAGGACGACGCGCGCTACTACATGGACTTCACCGGCTGCGGCAACACCCTCAACATGATGCACCCGCGCGTCCTGCAGCTGCTCATGGACAGCCTGCGCTACTGGGTGCTCGAGATGCACGTCGACGGCTTCCGCTTCGACCTCGCGAGCGCGCTGGCGCGCGAGCTCTGGGACGTGAACAAGCTGTCGGCGTTCTTCGACGTGATCCACCAGGATCCCGTGCTGTCGCAGGTCAAGCTGATCGCCGAGCCGTGGGACGTGGGCCCCGGAGGCTACCAGGTCGGCAACTTCCCCGTCCTGTGGACGGAATGGAACGGGCGCTACCGCGACAGCGTACGCCGCTTCTGGCGTGGCGACGGCGGCCAGCTCTCGGAGTTCGCGACGCGTCTCGTCGGCAGCTCCGATCTCTACGAGCACAGCGGGCGGCGTCCGTACGCGAGCATCAACTTCGTCACCGCCCACGACGGCTTCACGCTGCACGACCTGGTCGCGTACAACGACAAGCACAACGAGGCGAATGGCGAGGGCAACGGCGACGGCGATTCCAACAACCACAGCTGGAACTCCGGGACCGAAGGCCCGACCGACGATCCCGAGGTTCGCGAGCTGCGCGAGCGGCGGACGCGCAACTTCCTCGCCACGTTGATCCTCTCGCAAGGCGTCCCGATGCTGTGCGGCGGCGACGAGATCGCGCGCACGCAGCAGGGCAACAACAACGCCTACTGTCAGGACAACGAGATCAGCTGGTTCGACTGGGAGCGCGCGCGCGAGCACGGCGATCTGCTGGAGTTCACGCGCGCGCTGATCCGGCTGCGGCGCGAGCACCCGGTGTTCCGCCGGCGCCACTTCTTCCAGGGCCGCAGCATCCGCGGCGCCGAGGTCAAGGACCTGACCTTCCTCGAGCCGAACGGACACGAGATGACCGACCAGGCGTGGGACGCGGACTTCGTTCGTTCGTTGATGGTCCTGCTCGGCGGCGGCAGCATCGACGAGATGGCCGAGGACGGCTCGCGCGTGGTCGACGACACGTTCCTCCTGCTGCTGAACGCGCATCACGGCATGCTCACGTTCACGCTGCCGGCGCCGCCTTCGGGACAGCACTGGGAGCGCGTCTTCGACACCGTCGAGCCGCGCATGCACGCCACACCCGCACCGCGCAACGGTCGCTATCGGCTGCGCACGCACGCCGTGGCGCTGTTCCGAAGCCGACCCGGCGATCCCACGAAAGTGCGCCGCGCGAACACCGACGCGCGGCACCGCCCCGCGCCCGCCGCCGAGGCTGAGCCCGTCCCGGAGGCCGAGAGCGCCTCGCCGCCATCCGACGACGGCGGGGAGAACGCCGTCGCCGGGACCGCGGCGGAATCGCCCGTGTGACTCGCGGCGCGGTCGACGCGCCGCTCTGACGCGCACGCGGAGCCGTGGTGTCGAACCGCGTCACCGGCGATCTCGAACGCTTCCGTGAGCTCATCGAAGCCCGCGGCCAGGCGACGGGCGGCTGGCGCGGCGAAGTCGAGCAGTCCAAGACGCACTGACGGAGCGTCGCGACGCGGATGAGCACCTCGGCGCACCTCGGCGCACCTCGGCGCCCGAGCGCGCCGCGGTGCTCGCCTCACACCTCGATCACGGCCTTGACCGGCAAGTGATCCGACGCGACGCGGGCGAGCGCGCTGTCGTGCACGACGAACGACAGCAGCGCGGACCGCGGCGACACCAGGATGCGGTCGAATGCGAACAGCGGCCGCCGGGCGGGGAACGTGCGCTCCCGCGAGCGTCCGAAACGCACGTGCAGGGCCTGCAGCGATTGATCGTTTGGCCGCCACTCGTTGAGATCGCCTGCGACCACCGTGATCTGCCGGGCGTCTGCTCCGTCCAGCGCGCGCACGATCTGCTCGACCTGCAGCGCGCGCTCGAAGCGCCGCAGGCCGAGGTGTGTGACGACGATCCGGACCGATCGTCCGGACAGCTCGAGCTCGGCGTCGATTGCGCCGCGCGGCTCCTTGCGCCGGACGCTCAGATCGAGGTGCCGGGCGGCATGGATGGGCCAACGCGACAGCAGGGCGTTGCCGTAGGTCCCACCCGCTCCTCGCATGGTCGGGCCGGTGACGGCGTGCATGCCCGACGCCGCGGCGAGCTCGGCGATCTGGTCGGCACCCGCGACGTGGTAGCCGCAGTCCACCTCCTGCAGAGCGAGGACGTCGACGCCGAGCTCTGCCACGACGCGTGCGACGCGCTCCGGGCTGCAGCGGCGGTCTGCGCCGACGCAGCGATGGACGTTGTAGGAGCCGATGGAGAGCCGCACGGAGGTGACCGAGCCGACGGATGCGTCGGACGCCGCCGCTCGTGGTGCAACCGTCGCGCCATCCTCGTGGGCCTGCGCCACCCGTCGCCCCATCGCGTGCTCCACGGCTGCACCCTGCGTGCGTCGCGCGAGGAACGAAGTCTGGCGGCGCCGTTCTTTCCTCTGCACAACCCACTTGTAGAACCTGCGCCGCCCCGGGAGCACTTTGCACGCAGCACGAGCGCCGGAGCGCGCGGGATTCGCGCTCTTTCGCGCCCGTGCGGCATTGGCACGCCAGCCGCTCTGCGTTCATCGGCAACGCGCGCCGCCGTCAAGTAGCGGTGGCCGACACGCATGAGTGAGAAAGGAGCTTGCCATGAAGACCCTCGCCCTGGCGGGTGCGGTCGCCCTGATGATGCTCGGCGCCAGCGCCTGCTCCGACAAGGTGACCCGTCGCACGACGACCTACCAGCAGACCTCGAGCACCACGCCCGGTGTGCTGGTGCCCGGCACGATCGTGAACGACGACGGTACCACCACCACGACCAAGACCACGCGCAGCGTGGAGCGGGTCGACGACTGACGCCGCACCGACGCCTGCGATTCGACGAAGCACCACGGCAAGAGCCCATGGGGTTTGGGCCGCCGCGTGGATGGCCTCGTCTCTTCCAGGCGCGCTGCACGGCAACCCAGAGGAGAATACGTCATGCAGAAGCACTTCTTCCGTAGTGGAGCGCTGGCCCTCGCCGCCAGCTTGACGCTGGCATCCGGCGCCCTCGCCGACTCCGTGACGAGCCGCGAGGTGACCGAGACCAAGACGATCAGCGGCACCGTCAGCGACGTCACGCCCAGCTCGCGGATCGTCGTCACCTCGACCACCGGAGCGCCGACGACCTACACGCTCGATCAGCGTACGGTCTTCGTCGACGAGGCCGGCAACGTCGTCAGCTACGATCAGGTACGAGGCCAGCCCGTCAAGATCTACGTTTCCGAGAACAAGGAGCAGCCGGTCGTCGTCGAGCGCGTCGTCGTGTCGAAGCCGGCCACCCGCGTGATCGAGACGCAGCCGGCGCCTCAGGTGATGAAGCGGACCGAGACCCGCACCGAGACGACCACGCACGAGGCCGACTGAGCCCTTGGTCGAGCCGAGCGACGTTCCCTCGTCGCTCGACGGCGGGCGTGCGATCGACGATCGCACGCCCGCTCGCGCATGGGGGGCTCACTCCCGTGCGGCCGCCGACAGGATCACGACGGACTCGGCGGCGAGCCAGACCCCGTCGTCGGTGACGCGCAGGTCGCCGTCGGGCGAGGCGAGCGAGACCCTCCGCCCCGCGCCGCGCAACGGCACCCGCTGCGCGGCCGAGCCCAGATTGCAGACCACCGCGGCGGCCCCGCGCTCTACGACGAGCCAGCGCGCATCCTCGTCGAACGAGACGCGCGTGCGCTCGAGCCGCGGATCGCACAGATCGGGCTCCGCACGGCGCAGCCGGATCAGGTCCCGATACCAGCGCAGCATCGCCGCGTGCGGCTCGCTCTGGAGCTCGGCCCAGTCGAGACGCGAGCGATCCAGCGTCGCCGCGGCCTGCGGATCGGGCACCTCGCCCTGCCACGCGAACGCGGCGAACTCCCGCTTGCGTCCTTCGCGCACCGCCGTCGCGAGCGCCTCGTCGCGGTGTGCGGTGAAGTACTGGAACGGCGACGACGACGCCCATTCCTCGCCCTGGAAGAGCAGCGGCACGAACGGCGACGTCAGCAGCAGCGCGGCGCCGATGCGCGCCCGCGCCGCTCCGGCGAGGTGCTCGAGGCGCTCGCCGGTCGCGCGATTGCCGATCTGGTCGTGGTTCTGCAGGAAGACCACGAAGCGCGTGCCGTCGAGGCCGGCCGTGCCGCGCCCGTGCCGCCGCCGCCGATGCGGCGAGTAGCGCCCGTCGTACGACCAGCCGCGCTCGAGCGCGCGCGCGAGCTCGGCGAGCGGGCCGAAATCCTCGTAGTAGCCGTGCCGCTCACCGGTCAGGACCGCGTGCAGCGCGTGGTGCACGTCGTCGCTCCACTGCGCGTCGAGCCCGTAGCCGCCGGCTTCGGGAGCATGCAGCAGCCGCGGGTCGTTCAGGTCGCTCTCGGCGATCACGGCGACGTGCTTGCCGAGCGCCGCGCCCGCCGCGTGCACGGCTCGCGAGAGCTCCTCCAGGACGTGCGTCGCCGAGAAGTCGAAGATCGCGTGCACGGCGTCGAGTCGCAGGCCGTCGACGTGATAGTCACGCACCCAGCCGACCGCATTGTCGATCACGAAGCGTCGCACGGCGTCGCTGCCGGCATCGTCGTAGTTGACGGCCGCCCCCCACGGCGTGCGGTAGCGCTCGGTGAAGTACGGCCCGAAGCGCCCGAGATAGTTCCCGGACGGGCCGAGATGGTTGTAGACCACGTCGAGCACCACGCCGAGTCCGCGCGCGTGACAGGCGTCGACCAGGCGCTTCAGGCCCTCCGGACCTCCGTAGGGAGCGAAGGGCGCGTACAGCGCGACGCCGTCGTACCCCCAGCCGTGCGTCCCGTCGAACGCGGCCACCGGCAGCAGCTCGACGTGCGTCACGCCGAGCGCGACCAGGTGATCGAGGTGCGCGATCGCGCCGTCGAAGGTGCCTGCGCGGCTGAACGTGCCGACGTGCAGCTCGTAGAGGATCGCTCCTTCGAGCGGCGGCGCGCGAAAACCCGCGTCGTGCCAGACGTAGGCATCGTGGCGCACGAGGCACGAGCGTGCGTGGACGCCGTCCGGCTGCGATCCGGACCGGGGATCGGGCAGCTCGTCGCCGTCGATCACGTACGCGTAGGCGTCGCCGTCCTCCGCCGCTGCGCGCGTGCTCCAGGAGCCGTCGTCGTCGCGCCGCATGGGCGTCCGCTGGTCGCGCAACGCGAGCTCCACCGTGCTCGCGTGCGGAGCCCACACCCGGAATTCGTGCATCGTCGCTCCTCTCTGAACGAGGCTCACGCGTCACGCGTCAGCAGGGCGACCGGCAGCTCGCCGAGCAGATCCGAAAGTGGCGTCGGACCACCGTCGTGGGTGCGCTGGCCCAGGACGTCACGCCAGGGGCCGGGCGGCAACTCGACCGACGTTCCCTGCCAGTCCCCGGCGAGCTTGATGGGCAGCCGCACGCCCAGCGCGATCACCCGCTCGCCCCGCGCGTACGCGACGACATGCTGCGCCCGGCTGCCGGTTGCCCACAGCGGACGGTAGGTGCCCCGCGCGTCGAACGCCTCGGGGATCGCGCGTCGCACCGCGAGCGCCTGCCGAACCAGCCAGAGCTTCGGCAGACCGTCGTCGACGCGCGCGCGAACCTCGGCGATGGTCGCGTCCTTCAGCTCGTCGAGCAGGCGCGCGCGGCGCGCGAAGTCCACCGGACGCCGGTTGTCGGGATCGACCAGGCTCAGATCCCAGATCTCGGAGCCCTGATACACGTCCGGCACGCCCGGCGAGGTGAGCTTGAGCAGCTCCTGGACGAGCGCGTTGTCGCGACCGGGAGCGACCAGCGCCGCGACGAAGGCCTGCAGGTCGCCGACGAAGTCGGCGTCGGCCAGCACCGCCTGCGCGAACGTCCGCACGCCTTCCTCGTAGACCGCGTTGGGCTGCGTCCAGCTGGTCTGCTCCTTCATCTCGCGACAGGCCTTCTCGAGGTAGGCGACCACGCGCTCGCTCTCGATCGGCCACGCCCCGACGACCGTCTGATAGATGAGGTACTCGACGTTGCGGTCGGGCGTGGCGCCGCCCCAGTGCTTCTCGTTGAGCTTCGACCAGCGCTCGATCGCGGTCGCCCAGAGCTCGGGGATCTCGGACAGCAGCGCCAGGCGCGCGCGCACGTCGGCGCTGCGCTTGGTGTCGTGCGTCGAGGTCGCCAGCAGCGTCCGCGGCCAGCGGCTCGTGACCTCCGACGACGCGCGATGCAGCTCCTCGACCGGGGTGCCGAACTGCAGCGGCTCGCCGCCGACCTCGTTGAGCGCGACGAAGCGCTCGTAGACGTAGAAAGCCGTGTCCTCGACGCCCTTCGCCATCGTCGGCGCGGACAGCTGCTGGAAGCGTGTCGCGAGCTCGCCCTCGCGCGCCCCCGCGACGCGCAGCAGCAGCACGTCGCCGAGGAAATCGAACGCGGACGGATCGAGGTCGGGGCGGTTCGCCTTGGCGCATCGGACCGCGGCCTCGACCACCGCGACGTCCTCCGCCGCGACCTCGTGGAGCGGCGCGCGCACGTACGAGCGGTAGACGCTCATGCAGGCGAGCGTCTCGCGCAGCACCTCGTGCAGCTCGTGGCGCGTGTAGTCACGATGCCGGCGGTGCTGCTCGCAGACCGCGACGAAGAGCGCGGTCAGCCGGTTCACGTCGCTGCCGAGGAGATCGCGCAGCACCTGGTGCTTCTTCTCGCGCACGATCTCCGTGAGCGTCGCGAGACGACCGGTGAAGCGCTCGTAGAGCTTGGTGAGTGCCGCTTCGCCGCTCGGATCGATCAACACCCCGGTCGCGCGTCGCGCGAACTCGTAGCCGGTCGTGCCGTCGATCGGCCAGTCCTCGCGCAGCCGCTCGTCGCCGCTCAAGATCTTCTCGACCAGCAGCCACGCGTCGGGCGCATCGCCGCGCAGACGCTCCAGATACCCCTTCGGATCGCGCAGCCCGTCGACGTGGTCGATGCGCAGCCCGTCGACGGTGCCGTCGCGGACCCAGCGCAGCACGAGGGCATGCACGCTGTCGAACACGCTCTCGTCCTCCATGCGCAGCGCGATCAACGTGTCGATGTCGAAGAAGCGGCGATACGTGAGGTCGCGATCGGCGGCCCGCCAGAAGGCGAGTCGGTAGTTCTGACGCTCCAGCAGCGCGTCGAGCGCATCGACGTCGGCATTCATGGCGTCGATCGTCGCGTCCAGCGCGGCACCGACCTCGGGCCGATCGGCGACCAGCCGTGCGAGTGCATCGAGCAGGCGCACGGACTCGCGGTGGCGCAGCTGCACGTTGATCGGATCGGTCGCGGTCGCGTCGGGCAGACGCCGCAGGTCCTCGGCGAGGGCGCACAGCTCCTCGACACCACTGCGCTCGGCCGCGCCCCGCAGCAGCACGTCGAGCGTGCGTGGACTCACGGGGAACTCGTGCTCGTGGTAGCGCAGCACGATCTCCACCCCGCGCCGCTGCAAATGAAGCTCACCCGCCTCGAGAACGCGCCCGTAGTGATCGCCCAGGACCGGCAGCAGGAGCGTGTCCCGCATCCGCTCCTCGGGCGCGTGCCACTCGATGTCGAAGAATGCGGCGAAGCGGCTCGCCGCACCGTTCGCGAGCACGTCCCACCAGAGGGCATTGGCCCGACCGGCGACCGCCATGTGGTTCGGGACGACGTCGATCAGCTGCGACAGGCCGTACGTTTCCAGCGCATCGCACATCGCACGGTGCGCCGCCTCGCCGCCCAGACGCGGCTCGACGCGCGTGTGGTCGACGACGTCGTAGCCGTGCGTGCCGCTCGCCGACGCGAGGTAGGGCGACGTGTAGACGTGGCTGATCCCGAGCTGCGCGAGGTAGCTCGCGATCTCGCCGACCTGCGCAAAGCCGAGGCCGGCGCCGAGCTGCAGGCGATAGGTCGCGCGCGGCGCCACCCTCACGGGACGACGGCGCGCGGATTGGCCGCGGTCGGCTCGTACCAGTGCTCGGAGAAGCTCAGCACGCGCACGACCGTCTCGAAGTGGCCGTCGGCACGTGCCGGCTCGGTCGGCAGGTCGTAGCGGAACTGCGCTCGCCCGTTTGCGGGGATCGGCTGCTCGACCCGCACCACCGTGCCGCTGCCGGGATTGTCCTCACCAGGCTGCATCTCCTTCTCCCAGCGCCACTGCCGCTCGACCATCAGCCGCACGTCGCGCACCTCGTGATCGGTCTCGTTGACCACCCAGCCGGTGACCGATGCACCGTCGCTGCGCACGTCGCGCACCTCGAGCCCGCTCGGCGCGTCCGCCGCACGAGCCCCCGTCGCGGCGAGCGCGAGGAGCATGCAGAGCGAGAAGGTCGTCAAGGCCGTTTTCTGCAAGAGCTTCACGTTGGTTGCCCCCTGTTCCCCCGGATCGGCCCGGGCACGCGCGCTGCGCTGCAAGCACACGGCCAACCTCGAGGCCGCCTGAATCCATGCAGTTCGGCGCTCCGAGGCCGCACCGCGCGGACGAAGTTACAAGCCCGACGCCCGATTCCACACCGCTTCCAGGTCCCCGGCGGGGCGGCACGGATCGTGGAGCGCGAGCGGGCATGCAGTCATCCGACGATCAGCCATCCGCCGATCCGTTCGCCGCCGACCGCGATGCCGTGACGGCGTGGGAGCACGACTCCCGTCAAGCGCGAAGCGACGGGCGCAGGCTGGTGCGCGTGCCGCTGCGCAGCGACGCCGAGTGCGACGTCTGCGTCGTCGGCGCAGGCATCTTTGGGTTGACGGCGGCCTATCTGCTGCAGCACGCCGGGCGCCGCACGATCGTGCTCGACGACGGTCCGATCGCCGGCGGCCAGAGCGCGCGTACCACCGCCCACCTCGCGACCGCGATCGACGGACGCTTCAGCGCGATCGAGAGCGCGCACGGGCGCGACAAGGCGCGCCTGGTCGCGGAAAGCCATGCCGCCGCGATCGCGACCATCGAGGACGTCGTGCGCGAGGAGCGCATCGCCTGCGACCTGCGCCGGGTCGACGGCTTCCTGTGCGCGGCGAGCACGGACCCCGATCACCTTCGCGCGCTGCACGACGAGCGCGACGCCGCCGCGCGCGCGGGGCTCGAGGTCGAGCTGCTCGCACGACCGCCGGTGCGCGGCCTCGGCGATGGTCCGTGCCTGCGCTTCGCCGCGCAGGGGCATCTGCAGCCCTTGCTGTACCTTGCCGGTCTGGCCGAGGCGTTCGAGCGCGCCGGTGGGCAGATCTACACGGGAACGCGCGCGGCCTCGCTCGAGGGCGGCTCGCTCGCGCGCGTGCTCTCGACCGACGGCCGCACGATCGCGTGCAAGGCGATCGTGGTCGCGACCGGGACGCCGATCACCGACGGCGTCGTCGTGCACGCGCGGCAGGCCCCGTACATGACGTACGTCGTGTCCGCGCCGATCGACGGCCACGACGTCGCTGACGTCCTGCTCTGGGACACGGCCGAGCCGTACCACTACGTGCGCCTCGCCGGGATCGATGCTGGCGGGACGCGACGCCTGATCGTCGGCGGCGAGGACCACAAGACCGGCCACGCGCGCGACGGCGCCGAGCGCTTCGCGCGCCTCGAGCGCTGGGCGCGCGAGCGCTTTCCCGAGATCGGCCCGTTCGATCGCCGCTGGGCCGGCCAGGTGTTCGAGCCGGCGGACTTGCTCGCGTTCATCGGGCGCGATCCGCTCGGTGACGAGAACGTGTTCATCGGCACCGGGTTCTCCGGCAACGGCTACACGTACGGTACGCTGGCCGGCCTGCTGGTGCGCGACCTGGTGTGCGGTCGCGACAATCCCTGGCGCGCCGTGTACGACCCCGGCCGCTTCCCGGCCGACGCGCGCTCGGTCGGTCGGCTGGTGCGCGAGAACCTGGACGTCGCGGCTCGCTATGCCGACTGGCTCCGGCCGGGCGAGGTCACGAGCGAGACCGCGATCGCCGCCGGCGACGGCGCGATCGTACGGCGCGGGCTCGACCGGATCGCCGTCTACCGCGACGTCGACGGCACGCTCCACCGTTGCCACGCGGCCTGCCCCCACCTCGGCTGCAGCGTCGCCTGGAACCCTGCCGAGCGGACGTGGGACTGCCCGTGTCACGGCTCGCGCTTCACGGCCACGGGGCGACTGATCGTCGGCCCGGCAAATGACGACCTGCGCGTGCTCGAGGCGCGCCGCGACGGGGAACGCAATGGCGAACAAGACCGAGTCTGACACGAAGAAGAAGCTGCGCCCGGCGCAGACGCAGCGACGCCGGCCCGGGCTCGAGTCGGAGATGACGCCGCGACCGCGCGCCGCGCGACCCGAGCACCGCGGCAGCGGCAAGCTCGACGGCAAGGTGGCCCTGGTGAGCGGCGGCGACAGCGGCATCGGCCGCGCCGTCGCGATCGCGTTCGCGCGCGAGGGCGCGGACGTCTCGATCCTCTACCTCGACGAGAAGGACGACGCCGAGGAGACGCGCGGGCTGGTCGAGGCCGAAGGGAGACGCTGCCTGCTGTTGGCGGGCGACGTCGGCGACCCCGAGCTGTGCCGTCAAGCCGTCGACGGCACGGTGAAGCGCCTCGGACGTCTCGACGTCCTGGTCAACAACGCCGCCGAGCAGCACCCGCAGAAGTCCCTCGGCGACATCACGCCCCGGCAGCTCGAGCGGACGTTCCGTACCAACGTGTTCGGCATGTTCCACCTGACCGCGGCGGCGCTCGCGCACCTGAAGCCGGGCAGCGCGATCGTCAACACCACGTCGGTGACGGCGTATCGGGGCAGCCCGACGCTGCTCGACTACGCGGCCACCAAGGGTGCGATCGTGGCCTTCACACGCTCGCTCGCGAGCAACCTCGCGCAGCGGAAGATCCGTGTGAACGCCGTTGCACCGGGGCCCATCTGGACGCCGCTCATCCCGTCGACCTTCCCGGGTGCGAAGGTCGAATCGTTCGGCTCCGACGTGCCGATGGAGCGCGCCGGCGAGCCGGCCGAGGTCGCGAGCTGCTTCGTGTTCCTGGCCTCCGCGGACGCGTCCTACATGACGGGCCAGGTGCTCCATCCGAACGGCGGCGAGATCATCAACGGCTGAGCCACCGGCTCGGCGAACCACCCCGCCGGGCGCGCGCCCGGCGAACCACCGATGGGGAGGGCGACCAATGGAGCGGAGAATGGATCGCGAGCGCTGGCGCGACGGTGCATGGCGCGCCGATCGTGAGGACCCGAGAGGCCGTGCGTACGACGATGATCACGCGGCGCCGGGCCACGAGTGGGAGCACGAGCGCACCGCGGGCGCGCAGCGACGCGGCGAGCGCTCGTGGGAAGCATCCCCGCGCGCCCCGGAGCGCCGCCACGGCGCACATGGGAGTGCGAACGACGACGCCCGCGGCGGCCTGCGCGACGAACGACCTCATCGTCGGCCTGACGAGGGCCCGGGGCGGTTCGGCGAGCGCAGCGACGCGGGCCACGGCGACTGGTCCGCCGAAAGCCCCGACGACGAGTGCATGGATGGCTGGCGCAGCGAGCGTCGTCTGGCCGGGGGCGGCGTCGACGATGGCGGCGCGAGCGCACGCCACGACACCGGCAGACACGGCGCGGCCGAGCGCCGCGGTCCCGACCTGCACGGCGCC
>JAIEPK010000429.1 GCA_019749875.1 Candidatus Binatia bacterium
GCGACATTGCTCGCGACCCGCTCGGTGCTGCTCGACGGCGCGTTCGCCCAGCTGCAGACCGTCCGCGCCGCGGTCGGTGCGGACCTGGCGCGCTTCACGCGCGGCGTGGCCGACGACGCGCAGCGCATCGCGGCCGATCCGCGCCTGACGAGCTTCTTGAAGGACGTGCGCGACGCACAGAAGCGCGCCGGCGTCGCGCGCAAGGGCAACGACGACGCACCGGCGCCGCGCGCGCCTCGCTGGCTCGCCGCCACGGCCGAGCACGAGGGCTGGACCGACGTGCTGGTCTTCGACGAGGGCGCGTCGCGCGTCGTGTACGCGTCGGGTGCCACGCCGCAGCTCGTCACGGGCGGCCTCGCGGCGGTCGTGCAGCGCAACGAGAGCCGCAACGAGACCGGCAGCGTGACCTTCGTCGACGGCGGCGCCGATCCGGCCTTCGACGGCCAGGCGATGCTCTACGTGGCGACGTCCGTCGTCGACGGCGGGACCCGCCTCGGCACGCTGGTGATCGCGATCGCGGCGCCACAGCTCGATGCGGCGCTGCGCGCCGCGAGCGGGCAGACGCTGCCCGTCGGCCTCGGCGACGCGGGATCGGTGTGGCTGATCGACGCGAGCCATCGCGTCCGTGCCGCGCTCGGCGCGCCGCTCGCGGCGAGCGATGGGCAGGTGCCGGGTGACGTTCCGACGGCCGCCGTCGACGAGGCCCTGCAGGGACGCGAAGGCGCCGGCAGCTTCAGCAGCGACGCCGGCGGCGTGCTGGCCGCATTCGCGCCCATCGAGGTCGGCGAGCAGCGCTGGGCGATCGGCGTGCAGATGCCGCGCGCGGTGGCGATGGCGCCGCTCTCCCGCGCGACGCTGAACGTCGCGGGCGCGGTGCTCCTCGCGGCGATCCTGGGCTGGTTCCTCGGCGCGCGTCTGTGGAGCCAGTTCTCCGGCCGGCTGCGCGAGCTCGCGACGGTGCTGGCGCGCGCGCAGCGCGGCGACCGTCAAGCACGTCTCGAGGTCAAGCAGGACGGACCCGTCGCCGAGCTGGCGGGCGTCATCAACCGCCTGCTCGACGAGCGCGCGACGGCGCTCGCCCGCTCCGAACAGGAAGGCCAGCGCTCGACGCGCGACGCCGAGTCGCTGCTCGGCGTCGTCCGGGCGGCGACCAGCGGCGATCTGACGCCGCGCGCGCAGGTTGCGGACGGCTCGCTCGGCAACGTCTCGCGGGCGATGAACGAGATGCTCGACGGCATCGGCGCCCTGGTCACCAGCATGCGCGACGTCTCGAGCCGGGTCGGATCTTCGGCCAGCGAGGTGAAGGGCTGCACGGAGCAGGCGGCGAGCACGGCGTCGTCGCAGGCACGCGAGTGCGGCACGCTCGCGCAGACGGCGCAGGCGCTGCGCGCGGGCAACCAGCAGATCGCCGAGCAGTGCGCCGTCGCGGTCGACGCCGGACGGCGCTCCGAGCAGGCGAGCAAGCAGGGCCAGACCGCGCTCTCCGATCTGATCACCGGCATGGACGGCCTGCAGCGCGAGACCCGTGCCGCCACCGTCAAGATCAAGCGTCTCGGCGAGCGTTCGATGCAGATCTCGGCGATCACCGGCACG
The DNA here is from genome assembly GCA_019749875.1 of Candidatus Binatia bacterium. Classification (GTDB taxonomy): domain Bacteria; phylum Desulfobacterota; class Binatia; order UBA12015; family UBA12015; genus VGTK01. Next base: position 1,594 of record JAIEPK010000429.1, read on the forward strand.
ATCTCCAAGATGTCGGCCCAGACCGACATGCTGGCGCTCAACGCCGCGATCGAAGCGTCGCGCGCGGGCGAGCACGGCCAGGGCTTCACCGTGGTCGCAGAGGAGGTCCGCAAGCTCGCCGAGCGCGCCGCGGCCGCGACGAAGGAGGTCGAGCGCCTCATCGCCGGCATCCAGTCGGACGTCAACGAGGCCGTGGGCGGCATGGAGCGCCAAGCCGAGCGGCTCGACGTCCAGACCGCCGCTGCCTCGCAGGCCGGACACGCGCTCGAGCGCGTGTCCACCGTCACCGGCGAGACCACCGTGCTGCTCGAGCAGATCGCGGGCACCGCGACGCAGCAGCTCGAGCGTGCGACCGAGATCGACGTCGCGCTCAAGCGCATCAGCGATGCCGCGAAGGGCGTGCAGCAGTCCAGCGAGCAGGCGCGGCGCACCACGGCCCAGATCCTGAGCGCGTCGGAGGAGCTCGGCGCGCGCGCGAGCCAGTTCCAGGCGTAGCGGTCCATGAGCGACCCGGGCGCGAGAGAGCGGAGCGAGGCCGGCATGCCGCACGAATCCGAGTCCCGCACGCGCGGCGGCGAGAGCGTACCGCTCGGGCCGAGCGTCCATACGATCCGCGATCTGTTCCGGGTCGAGGCGCGCGAGCTGCTGGCGGGCATGAGCACGCGGCTCGGCCAGATCGACGGCCACGTCGACGATGGCGCCGGGCTCGCCGACATCGCGGCGCGCGGCCATGCGCTCAAGGGCTCCGCCGCACTGGCGGAGCTGCCGTACCTGAGCCGCGCCGGCGCGATCCTGCAGCGTGCGGCCGAGCTTGCGCTCGGCGACGCGCAGCGCAACCGCGACGCCGCGCAGAATCTCGTGCGGGCCACGCGCGAGGCGCTCGGCCCGGCGCAGCGCATGCTCGACGACTGCATCGACGGGAGCGGCGAGAGCCAGGAGCGGCTGCTCGGCGAGCTGCTCGACGCGTTCGCTCCCGAAACACGCGCCGCGCTCGAGGGCGAGGTGTCGCGCGAGGAGGCGGCCGAGGCCGCGATGCCCGACTACGAGGAGCTGCTCGGTGACGAGCCGGAGGTCGACGCGTTCCCGCCGTCGCTCACGGACGCCGCCGACCGCACTCCGTCGCTCGACGACGACGTCGCGCTGGCCGCCGCGTTCGCGGATGCCGACGGCGACCGCGCGGGCGACGACGCCGAGAGCGACGACGATCCCGCGGAGACCTTCGACCCCGAGCTCGCCGCATTCCTCGCCGAGACCTTCCAGCAGGAGCTGCGCGAGCTGCTCGGTGCCGTCCCGGAGATGCTGGGCGGACTCGCCGATCCGGCGCAGCAGGCGAACCTGTGCGCCGATCTCGGCCGCATCTTCCACACCGTCAAGGGCAGTGCGGCGACCGTCGGACGGAACGACCTGCGCGACGTCGGCAAGACGCTGCAGGACGCCTTCGACCAGTACGCGGACGACGGCACGCTGCCGCTGCCGCCCGAGTTCATCGAAAGCCTCTCGGACCCGATCGAGACCGTCTTCCTCGCCGCCGGGCTCGAGCCGCCGATGGTCCAGCTCGAGCTCGCCGCCGCGACCGCGCGCGCGTTCCTCGCCGACGACGAGGACGAGGCGCCCGGCGCATCCGCGCGGGGCGATGCCGGCGACGATGCGGCGACGATGCTCGCGGAGCAGGATGCGGACGACGCGAGCGCGCCGGCGACGGCGTTCGACGCGGACGACACCGCGCCGCCGCAGATCGAGCCCGAGATGATGGAGGCCTTCACGCTCGACGCGGACGCCGCGCTGAGCGCGTCGGAGACGGCACTCCTCTATCTCGAGCGCAACCCGCGCGACCGCACGCAGCTGCGCGCGCTGTTCCGGCACTTCCACACGCTGAAGGGTGCCGCGGCCGCGGTCGGCTTGACGCGCATCGCGGAGCAGCTGCACGCCGGCGAGACGCTGCTCGAGACGGTCATCGAGAGCCCGGTCGAGCGCAGCCCGGAGAAGCTCATCGAGCTGCTGCTGGAGCTCGTCGACTCGGTCGCGGGCCTGCTGGCGCAGGTGCGCGGCGTGCCGCACGAGCACCACATCCTGCACGACGTCGAGGCACGCGTCGCCGAGGTTCTCGGCGAGCCGGGTGCCGCGCCGGGAGCGACCCCGGCCTCTCCCGCGGGCGCCCCGAAGGGGCTGCACGTCGAGTCCACGACCGCGGCGCCGACGACCGAGCCAGCCGCTTCACCGGCGCCGCCGGCCGATCTCGATGCGGCGATCGTGCGCGTGCACGCGAGCCGGCTCGACCTGCTGATGAACCGCGTGAGCGAGCTCGTCGTCAGCCGGACGCGCATCGAAGACTCGATGAGCGGGATCTACGAGCTCAAGGACAAGCTGCGCCTCGGTAAGCTGCAGATCCACGAGGCGGTCGAGGGCTTCCGCGGCTTCGAGTTCAACCCCGCGCAGGCGCAGGGCGACGCGCCGGCGTCGGCCGCCGACGACACCTTCGGCTTCAGCGAGCTCGAGTTCGACAAGTACGACGACTTCAACGTGCTGACGCGCACGCTGGTCGAGCTCGCGTCGGACGCGGGCGAGATCGTCGAGCAGCTCGGCGGCATGATCGACGCGATCGCGGAGGAGAGCCGTCAAGTCTCCAAGGTCACCTCGAGCCTGCAGCGCACGATCACCGGCATGCGGCTCCTGTCGATCGACACGCTGCTGCGCCGCCTGCAGCGGCCGATCCGCGACGCCGCGCGCCAGACCGGCAAGCAGATCGAGCTCAAGTGCGTCGGCGGCGAGGTCCAGGTCGACCGCGCGGTCATCGAGGCGCTGTACGGACCGCTCCTGCACCTGGTGCGCAACTCGGTGTCGCACGGCATCGAGCCCGCCGACGAGCGGCGCGCGCACGGCAAGTCGGAGGTCGGCACGATCGAGCTGCGCGCCGTGCAGCGGCACGGCAGCGTCGAGGTCACGGTGCGCGACGACGGCCGCGGCCTCGACTTCACGGCGATCCGCAAGAAGGCCGAGCGTCAAGGACTGATCTCGCCCAGCGAGACGGTGTCGCGCGAGGAGCTCGCGAAGCTGATCTTCCGGCCCGGCTTCTCGACGCAGAGCCGCGTGACGGATCTCGCCGGACGCGGCATCGGCATGGACGTCGTCATGGGCGAGGTCGAGCAGCTGCGCGGCACCGTCAGCGTCGACTCGCAGGACGGCCGCGGTGCCGCATTCACCATCCGGCTGCCGCTCGCGGCCATGATCGATCAGGTGCTGGTGCTGCGCGCCGGCACGCAGGTGTACGCGCTGTCGCAGGGGCCGATCGAGTCGGTATTCAACGTCGAGCCCGAGATGCTGCGCGAGACGGCCGACGGGCTGCTGCTGAAGATCGGCGAGGACCACGTGCCCGCGCTGTCGCTGCCGATGCTCACTGCCGGCTGCACGGGCACCGCGTGGCAGAGCGGTCGCAACGGCGACGACGGACGCGCTTCGCGCGGCGCGACCGGAGCGGGCGCGACCGCGGTGGTGCTGCGCGGCGGTGAGCACCGCATGGGACTGCTGGTCGATCGCATCGAGGCGCAGCGCGAAGCGGTCGTCCGCCCGCTCGGCCGCCTGTTCGCCGGACATCCGTTCCTCAACAGCGCGACGTTCGCCGGCGACGGCCAGGTGATCTTCGTTCTCGACGTCGGGCGACTCGCCGATCTGCTCGGCTCCGAGCTGGCGCGCGCCGCTGCCGAGGCCGCCATCAAGCCCGACGCCGCCGTGGAGGTCGCCGAGGAGACGAACGACGCGATGGTCCTCTGGGTCGACGATTCGATCAGCGTGCGCAAGCTCGGCGGCCACTTCCTCGCCGCCGAGGGCTGGAGCGCCGAGACCGCCGTCGACGGCCGCGACGCGCTCGAGAAGCTGCGCCGCGGTCGCTACCGCGTCCTGGTGACCGACCTCGAGATGCCGCGCATGCACGGCTACGAGCTGCTGAGCGAGATCCGCTCGGACCCGCACCTCGCGACGCTGCCCGTCATCGTGTGCAGCTCGCGCTCGAGCGACAAGCACCGGCGGCGTGCACAGGAGGCCGGCGCGAACGGCTACCTGACCAAGCCGTTCACGCAGGCGTCGCTCGCGGCGGCGTTGCGCGACGCGCTGGCCTGAGCGCGTCGTCTCGGCGCGGGCGACGCACCGCCCCGTGTCCTTCGCGGGGACGCACCGGCACGTGTAAGGTCGCGCGGGCATGCTCGCGGATTCCCTCACCCCCGACGTCGACCGATCCGGCGAAGGCGCCTGGCAGCCGTACGTGCATGCAGGGGCGGCGGCGCTGCTGATCGGCGCGCTCGGCTGGTTCGGCACGCTGCAGGTCTGGGTGCTGGCGCTGACCGGCGGCGCGATCGCGTTCTCGATCGCGCGCCGCGACGGCAGCGAGCCGGCCACGACCGACCGCAGCGCCACGCTTCTGAAGCTCGCGTTCGTCGTCGTGCTGGGTGCGGCGTCGTACGACAATCGCGCCCATCACATCGACGTGCTGCGCCCGTCGGCCGCGCATCTCGCCGGCTTCTTCCTGATCGCCGCGGGTCTCGACCTGCGACGCCGCGCGATGGCGTCGCTCGGCCACCAGTTCTCGATCAAGGTCGTGCTGTTCGACGATCACCGGCTGGTCGAGGACGGGCCGTACCGCACGATCCGCCATCCGAACTACACGGGGCTCGTCTTGATCATGGTCGGCACCAGCATCGTCCTCGAGAGCCCGCTCGCGTTCGCCGCGGTGGTGGTCGTGTGGCTGCCGGCGCTGCTGCTGCGCATCCGGCACGAGGAGTCGGCGCTCGAGCGGCACTTCGGCGCCGTCTGGATCGCCTACGCGCGGCGTACCGCGCGTCTGGTGCCGCGGCTCTACTGAGCGTCGTGCCGGCATCCGACCAACGCACGACGCGCGCGACGACGTGCCACGCCGGCGCGCGCGTCAACGCGCTCAGCATCGACGTCGAGGACTGGTACCACGACGAGAGCCGCGGCGCGGGACCGGCGACCGCCGCGGAGATCGCGGCCGGCGGCGCGCGCGTCGAGCGCAACCTCGAGCGGCTGCTCGCCTTGCTCGACGCGGCGGCGACGCACGCGACGTTCTTCTTCCTCGCCGGGGTCGCGCGCGAGCATCCACGGCTGGCGCGCGCCGTCGCGGCGGCGGGGCACGAGATCGCCTGCCACGGCCTGCGTCACGTGCCGGTCGCGCTGCGCTCGCGCGCCGACGTCCGTGACGACGTCCGCCGTGCGCGCGCGATCCTCGAGGACGTGACGGGCGCGCGCGTGATCGGCTTTCGTGCGCCGTGCTTCGTGCGCGACGTGCGTCACCTGTGGCTGCTCGACGAGCTCGCCGAGGCGGGCTTCGCCTACGACTCGAGCTGGCTGCCGCTCCGCTACGCGCCGGGCGCGGCGCCACGCATCGGCGGCACGCGTGGTCCGACGCGCCTCGCGAACGGGCTGTGGGAGTTTCCGATGCCGGTGAGCCGGCTCGCGGGCCACGAGCTGCCGATCGCGGCCGGCGGCTTCGCGCTGCGCGCCCTGCCGCTCGCGTTCGTGACGCGGCAGATCCGGCGCTTCAACGCCGAGGTCGGCCCGGCGGTGGTCTACACGCATCCGTGGGAGATCGACCCCGAGTCACCGAAGCTGCCGGGGACGCGCGGCTACGTGCGTTTCTTCAACGGCGTCGGACGACGCAGCATGGCGCAGAAGCTCGCGCGACTCGTGCGCGAGCTCTCGTTCGCGCCGCTCGCCGAGGTCTACGCGGCGCAGCTCGCCGCGCCACCCGCCCTCGCCGCAGCGGACCTCAGCGCAGCCCGTTCCCCCCGCTGACGGGGTCGTTCAGCACCGGTCCGAGCAGCTCCAGCGAACGCAGTCGGCCGCGCAGGTGCGGCGCGAGCAGCAGGTCGAGCGCGAGCGCGACCTCACGCGCGGCGCGCGCCGAGAGCCGCGCCGCCACCGCGCCTTCCACCGCCCACGGGCCGTGCCCGTCGTGCGCGTCGTGACCGCCGTCGCCGTCATGTCCGTTGCCGAGGCCGGCGCGCGCGACGGCGACCTGCAGCGTGCCGAGACAGTCGAGGGCCTCGTTCGACAGCAGCATGCCTCCTTCCTCGCGCGCCCGGCACTGCGAGCACAGCGCACCGCCCAGGCCGCCGACCAGCCGCACCGGTCCGCGATCGGCCGCGAGCGGACGGGTGCAGCCACGACAGACGACCAGCTCCGGGCGATAGCCGGACGCGTGCAGCGCCGCGAGCTCGAACAGGCGCAGGGTCGCGGGTCCCGGCTCGGCGGCGTTCAGGCGCGCGAGCGTCGCCGCGACGATGCGGTAGAGGTCGTCGCCGACCTCGCTCTCGACCGACATCTTGTCGGCCAGCTCGACCACGTGGCTCGCGGCGGTGAAGCGCTCGAGCGTGTTCAGCAGACGCGGCCACGGCTGCAGCAGCACGGCGCGCTCGAGGAAGGCGAGCTCGCTGTGCGGACGACGCTTGTAGTCGAGGGTGACGTGCGAGAAGATCTCGAGCGTGCCGGGGAAGCGCCGCTGCGAGCGCTTCGCGCCCTTGGCGATGCCCGAGAACTTGCCGGCCGCGCGCGACAGCACGGTGACGATCTTGTCGGACTCGCCGTACTCGCGGGTGCGCAGCACGATGGCCGGCGTCGATTCGAAGCGCACGCGCTGCGTTTATCACACGATTTTTCTGCCGCCGCCGGAATTGACACTGAAATGGTGGGTCCTTAGGTTCCCGCAGCCCTCCGGCCGACGCCGTGGCGTCGTTCGAGAACAGGTGCTGCAGCGTCGAGCCGGTGACGACCAGCCGGCCCGGGCGTTCGAGCAAAGCGATGAGCAAAGAGCAGTGGGAAGGACGTGACGGGCAGCGCTCCGGCGACGGAGCGCAGGTCTACGACGCGCAGGGCAATGCGCAGCCGCAGAGCGGAGGTCCGAGCGATCCGCCGTCCGCCGAGGCTGCGACCGAGCCCACGCCGCGCAACCTCGACCAGGCGCTCGACGCGATCGACGGGCTCCGCGAGCAGATCGCGGCGAAGTCGACCGAGATCGAGCGGCTGAAGGACCAGCTGCTGCGCGAGCGTGCCGAGCTCGAGAACTTCAAGCGCCGCATGCAGCGCGAGCGCTCCGAGGCGTTGCGCTACGCGAGCGAGCACCTGCTGCGCGACCTGCTGCCGGTGATCGACAACCTCGAGCGCGCCATCGACGCAGCGTCGAAAGGTGCCGCCGGCGAGACGCCGCAGCAGGCATCGCGCGTCGAGAACCTCGTGACCGGCGTCAAGATGGTGGTCCAGCAATTCGTCGAGACGCTGGGGCGCTTCGGCGTGACGCGCGTCGTCGCGGCCGGCCAGCCCTTCGATCCGGCGCACCACGAGGCGGTCGCGCACGTCGACACCGATCAGCATCCGGCAGGCAACGTCGTCGACGAGCACGCACCGGGATACCGTCTCCACGAGCGCCTGCTGCGGCCCGCGCAGGTCACGGTCGCGAAGCAGAAGGGCTGAAGGCCCACCCGCCGCCGCGTGCGGCGCGTGGCACTCCGCGGTCGGATCGCCATGCGGTCCGCGCCACGGGGTCGCGGGGCGTGCGGTCACCGGTCGCACCACGTGCGACGTCGGTCCGAAACGCGCGCGTCGTCGTGGGTGCGATCGTGCGCGCCGTGTGTCGCGAAGCTCCGTGACCCGTCGCGTGCGATGACGCGTGTCTTTCGTGCGCGCTTTTGCGGCAGCGGGGTTGATTCACCCGACATCGTGATTACCTGCCCGGTGCCTTCGACGAATCCAGAGCAAATTCGGGGCTGATCGCGGGCCTCGAGCCGGGGACGAGGGTGGCGTCCGAAACCGCGAAAATCACCCTGCGAGGGGACTACATGAGCAAAGTCATTGGCATCGATCTGGGGACTACGAACTCGTGTGTGGCGATCATGGAGGGCGGCGACCCGACCGTGATCACCAACTCCGAGGGCAGCCGCATCACGCCGTCGGTCGTCGCGTTCGCGGAGAACGGCGAGCGCCTCGTCGGCCAGATCGCACGCCGACAGGCGGTCACCAATCCGGAGAACACGGTGTTCGCCATCAAGCGCCTCATCGGGCGCAAGTACGACGATCCGGAAGTCCAGAAGGCAGCGAAGGTCCTGCCGTACAAGATCGTCCGCGCGGACAACGGTGACGCGTGGGTCGAGTGCCGCGGCAAGAAGTACAGCCCGGCGGAGATCTCGGCGTTCATCCTGCAGAAGATGAAGCAGACCGCCGAAGACTACCTCGGCGAGAAGGTCACGCAGGCCGTCATCACGGTCCCGGCGTACTTCAACGACAGCCAGCGCCAGGCGACCAAGGACGCCGGCAAGATCGCCGGTCTCGAGGTCCTGCGCATCATCAACGAGCCGACGGCCGCGTCGCTCGCCTACGGCCTCGACAAGAAGAAGGACGAGAAGATCTCGGTCTTCGATCTCGGCGGCGGCACCTTCGACATCTCGGTGCTCGAGGTCGGCGACGGCGTGTTCGAGGTCAAGTCGACCAACGGCGACACGTTCCTCGGCGGCGAGGACTTCGACCAGCGGATCATCGATTACCTGGCCGACGAGTTCAAGAAGGACCAGGGCATCGACCTGCGCGGCGACCGCATGGCGCTGCAGCGGCTGAAAGAGGCGGCGGAGAAGGCCAAGATCGAGCTGTCGAGCTCGGCCGAGACCGACATCAACCTGCCGTTCATCACCGCCGACGCGTCGGGCCCGAAGCATCTCAACATCAAGCTCTCGCGTGCGAAGCTCGAGGCGCTGTGCAGCGACCTCCTCGACCGGACCGAGCCTCCCTCGGTGACCGCGCTGCGCGATGCCAACTTGACGACCAAGGACATCGACGAGGTCGTCCTGGTCGGCGGCATGACGCGCATGCCGGCGGTCCAGCAGCGCGTCAAGAAGGTCTTCGGCAAGGACCCGCACCGCGGCGTCAACCCGGACGAGGTCGTCGCCATGGGCGCCGCGATCCAGGGCGGCGTGCTCAAGGGCGAAGTCAAGGACGTCCTGCTGCTCGACGTGACCCCGCTGTCGCTCGGCATCGAGACCCTCGGCGGCGTCAATACCAAGCTGATCGAGAAGAACACCACGATCCCGACCAAGAAGAGCCAGGTGTTCTCGACCGCGTCGGACAACCAGACGGCCGTGACCATCCGCGTGTTCCAGGGCGAGCGCGAGATGGCGGCCGACAACAAGCTGCTCGGCCAGTTCGACCTGGTCGGGATCCCGCCCGCGCCGCGCGGCATGCCGCAGGTCGAGGTCGCCTTCGACATCGACGCGAATGGCATCGTGCACGTCAGCGCCAAGGATCTCGGCACTGGAAAAGAACAGTCGATCCGCATCACGGCGTCGTCCGGGCTCTCCGAGCAGGAGATCAAGGAGATGATCCGCGAGGCGGAGTCGCACGCGGCCGAGGACAAGAAGCGCCGCGAGTCCATCGAGGCGAGGAACCAGCTCGACTCGCTGATCTACCAGACCGAGAAGTCGCTCGCGGAGAACGGCGACAGCATCGATGCGGCGGGCAAGCTCGCGGTCGAGAATGCGATCGCCGACGCCAAGAAGGTCCTCGAGGACACCGGCGCAGACGCCGATCGTCTGAAGAGCGCGGCGAACGACCTGAGCAAGGCGTCGCACAAGCTCGCCGAGGCGATGTACGCGAAAGCGGCCCAGTCGCAGGGCGGTCCGTCGGCCGACGGCGGGGCGGCGAGCGGCGCGGGTGCGGCCGGTGGCGAGTCGTCGCGCAAGGACGACGTCGTCGACGCCGACTTCGAGGAAGTGAAGGAAGGCTGATGCGTGGCGCGGGCCGCGTGACGGCGAGAGCCGCGCGCGGCCCGCGTCGTCTTCTCCTGCGCAACGAGGTCCGTCTCTTGCGCAGCAACGTCAACTGACCGACAATCGCCGCCGGAATCCGCCGTGTCCGTCAAACGCGACTACTACGAGATCCTCGAGATCGAGCGCACCGCCGACGAGGAGACCATCAAGAAGGCCTTCCGGAAGCTCGCGCTCAAGTATCACCCGGACCGGAACCCGAACGACAAGCTCGCCGAGGCCAAGTTTCGCGAGTGCTCCGAGGCCTACCAGGTTCTCTCGGACGCCAACCAGCGTGCACGGTACGACCGCTTCGGCCACGCGGCGTTCGAAGGCGGCAACGCCGGCTTCGACTTCAACGCGAGCGGGTTCGAAGACATCTTCGGCGATCTGTTCGGCGAGTTCTTCGGCGGCGGCGCACGGCGCGGCAACCGACGGCGCCGCGGCGAGGATCTGAGCTACACACTGACGATCTCCTTCGAGGAGGCGGCCTTCGGCTGCAACAAGGAGATCGCGGTGCCGCGCGCGGTGCAGTGCACCGAGTGCAGCGGCAGCGGCGGCAAGGGCGGCGCCCAGCCGACCAAGTGCGGCACCTGCCGCGGTGCGGGCCAGGTCCGCTTCCAGCAGGGCTTCTTCTCGATCGCCAAGACCTGCGGCCAGTGCAACGGCCGCGGCAGCATCATCAAGGACCCGTGTGCGAAGTGCGGCGGCGCCGGACGCGTGCGCAAGGAGCACACGCTCGACGTCAAGGTCCCGGGCGGGGTCGATACCGGCACGCGCCTCAAGCTGCGCGGCGAGGGCGAGGCCGGCAACGCCGGCGCCGGCGACCTGTTCGTGGTGATCAACGTCGAGGAGCACGACGTCTTCCGTCGCGACGGCAACGACGTCGTGTGCGACGTGCGCATCGGGTTCCCGCAGGCCGCACTCGGCGCCGAGATCGAGGTGCCGACCCTCGAAGGTCCCGTCAAGTTGAAGGTCAAGGAGGGCACGCAGTCCGGCAGCGTGTTCCGCCTGCGCGGCAAAGGCGTGCCCGACCTGCACGGCTACGGCCGCGGTGACCAGCTGACGCGCGTCTTCGTCGAGACGCCGCGCAAGCTGAATCCGCGCCAGCGCGAGCTGCTCGAGGAGTTCGCCCAGATCTCGGGCGAGGAGGTCAGCGTGTCGCGCGGCTTCTTCGACAAGGTCCGCGAGAAGTTCGGCTGAGCGTCGGGCCGAACGGGTGGAATCTCTGCTGCCCCGAGGCCTCGAGGTGTTGCTTGACTGATCCGCCGACGCTGCGCGACGTCGGCGAGCATCCGTTCCTCGCGCGACTCTGTGCGCGCATCAGGGCGCGGGAGAGCGCTCGACCGCACAGCGCCCGGCTGCTCGTTCCGCCGGGCGACGACTGCGCGGTGCTCGCGGCGGGCGCACGTCCGCTCGTCCTCACCACCGACGCGCTGGTCGAGGGCGTCCACTTCCGGCGCGGCTGGCTCGACGCACGTCAGCTCGGATGCCGCGCGATCGCGGTCAACCTGAGCGACCTCGCGGCGATGGGCGCCGAGCCCGTCTGGACGCTGGTCGCGATCGCGGCACCCGCGGATCTGCCCGCGCAGGTGCTCGACGAGATCCTCGACGGCTGCCAGGACTCGAGCGCCGCAGCCGGCGCCATGCTGGTCGGCGGAAATCTGACCACCGCGCCGGTGCTCTCGATCACGGTGACCGCAGGCGGCGAGCTGTCCGGTCCGTGCCTGACGCGTGCCGGCGCGCGCGCGGGCGACCACCTCGTCGTCACGGGAACGCTCGGCGGCGCCGCGGCGGCCGTCGCGGCCTGGCTCGCGGAGGCCACGCCGAGATCCGAGCTCGCCGAGCGCTTCGTTGCCCCGGTCGCGCGGATCGCGGCCGGAAAGGCGCTCGCAGCCGCGGGCGCGCACGCGGCGATCGACGTCAGCGACGGCCTGCTCGCCGACCTCGGCCATCTCTGTGCGGCGAGCGGCGTCGGCGCCATCGTCGAGCGCGCCCGGCTGCCGCGCCTGCCCGCGGTCGCGCGACTCGATGCGACCGAGCACGACTTCGCGGCCTGCGGCGGCGAGGACTACGAGCTCGTGGTCGCGTGTCCCGACGACCTCGTCGCCCGCCTCGACGAGCTCACGCGGACCACCGACACGCCGCTCACCGTGATCGGACGCTGCACCGACGCCGCCGGCGTCGTTCTGCACGACGAGAGCGGGCGACCGCATGCGGTGCGGCAGCGCGGCTTCGACCACTTCGCGAGGACCCCATGACACCGGAGCGGCTGCGCGCGATCCTGTCCCGCGTCAAGGACGGCGAGCTCGACGTCGACGGCGCGCTCGGCGCGCTCAAGCACTTGCCGTTCGACGATCTCGGCTTCGCGCGCGTCGATCACCACCGCGAGCTGCGCGTCGGCCTGCCCGAGGTGATCTTCGGGCAAGGCAAGAGCGCCGCGCAGATCGCCGCGGTCGCGGCCCGGCTGCGCGATGCGGGCCAGTGCGTCCTGGTGACCCGGCTCGACGCGCCGACCGCGGCCGGCGTGCGCGAGCTGCTGCCCGAGCTCGACTACGATCCCGTGTCACGCACCGGTGCGCTGCTGCTGCCGCGCGATCCCGCGCCGACGCGCGGCACCGTGCTCGTCGTCGCAGCGGGCACGACGGATCTGCCGGTTGCGGAGGAGGCGGCGCGCACGCTCGAGGTCTTCGCGCAGCCGGTGGAGCGACTGCACGACGTCGGCGTTTCCGGGCTGCACCGGCTTCTCGCCTGCAAGGACCAGCTGGTGCGCGCGAGCGTGCTGATCGTCGTCGCCGGGATGGAGGGCGCGCTGCCGAGCGTCGTCGCCGGGCTCGTCGACCGGCCGGTGATCGCCGTTCCGACCAGCGTCGGCTACGGCGCGTCGTTCGGCGGGCTCGCGGCCCTGCTCGCGATGCTGAACTCGTGCGCCGCCGGCGTCACCGTGGTGAACATCGACAACGGCTTCGGTGCCGCGGTCGCGGCCACCGCGATCAACCGCCCGTGAGCGCGCTTCGGTCCGGCTGCCGCGCCGCTGTTCGCGTGCCGGACGCCGCGCTTCAGCGGTCGTCGTACCAGCGCCGCCCGTCGTCGCCGTAGCCCGCACCGACGTCGTCGCAGCAGTAGGGCCCGCTGCGTCCCACGCAGCAACGGTCGCGCGGCGCGCAGCACACCGTGACGTCGCCGTGCGAGCAAGTCAGGTCGTCCTCGGGGCAGCCCGAGTGCCAGCCGTCGCGGCGCGCGTGTCGGGAAGGATCGTCGTCCTCGTTCGCCCAGGTATCGGGCGACTTGGTGTAGTCGTAGCTCGGATCGATGACCTTGCGGACGAGATCGATCGGACCGGGCGGCGGCGCGCCGGGCGCGCACGCGGCGACACCGAGCGCGAGCACGAGCAGCGCGATCGTTCCGCCTCGTACCGCGGCACGCGGCCGCGGCCGCGACGATCGCGATCGCTCGATCCGCCGGGTCGTCGTCGCCTCCATGGTCGTCCTCCTATGCCGCCCGGCGGCTCGAGCGCCTCCGCACGCCGGCTTCGAGCAGCGCGAGCAGTGCCTTCTCGCAGCGTCGCAGTGCCGTGCCATCGGTGCCGGACAGCAGATCGTCGAGCGACGTGATGCGCGTATCGAGAACGCGGCCGCGTTCGAACGACGAGACGACCACCGGCGAGATGTACGACGCGCGACAGACCGCGGGTGTGTTGCCGAGCTGGGCCGCGGTCGCTGTGACGGCCGCGACGAGCTTCGAGCGCCGCTTGCGCACGCTGTCGGCCACGTCGATGCCCGCCTGGCAGAGCGCGCACGCGCAGATCAGCGTACCGGCCCAGGTCCGGAAGTCCTTGGCGCTGAAGCGGCGCCCCATGACCTCCTTCAGGTACTGGTTGATGTGGGCGCGCCGGACGTCGCACACCGTGCCGTCCTGGGCGACGTACTTGAACAGCTCTCGACCCGGTAGCTCGAGTAGACGCGCCACGATCCGCGCGACGCGTGCATCCCGCAGCTCGCGCTCTTGCGGCTTGCCGGCCTTGCCGGTGAACGAGAAGCGCACCGTCGCGCCACGGACCGACACGTGATCGCTGCGCAGGGTGGCGAGACCGAACGTCCCGTTCGCGTCGGCGTACTCCTCGCTGCCCGGTCGAAGGAAGCAGGTGCCGAGGACACGGACGATGCATGCGAGCACCGTGCAGCGCCCGAGGCCGGCAGCCGCGAGATCGCGAGCGACGGTGCGACGCAGCTTCGGCAGCGCGCGTCCGAACTCCAGCATGCGCTCGAACTTCGCTTCCTCGCGCCGGCGTACGTGCGTCGGGTGGTAGACGTATTGCCAGCGGCCTGCCGCATCACGGCCGACCGCCTGCACGCGCGACGCCGGCGAGGCGCTGATCGCGACTCGCGACCATGCCGGCGGCAGCTTCAGGCTCGCGAGACGCGCGCGCTGCGTCGGGCCGACGCGCACACCATCGGCATGCACGAAACGAAATCCCGTCCGGGGCGTACCAATGCGGCGGATGCCGGTTCTCTGCAGACGCTCGACGATGGTCATGGCGATCGGGCGTCATGGCAGGAAGCGTGCCGTCCGCGACGCCGCGCGTTCTCGTCCTGCGACGCGACGCCGTCGTGCAAGACCTACAGACGACCTGGACGATGTGCGCACGCGAGCGCATCGCCGAGGTGATCTGGGCGGCTCCGCTCAAGGGCGCTCGCGTGCGCTCTCGTCCCGCCCTGCGTCCTCGTGGTGCTGCCGTGCGAGACGGCGGAGGATGGCGTCGCTGAACTGCTCGAGGTCGTCGGGGCGGCGTGAGGTGATGAGGTTCGCGTCCTCGACCACGGGGCGGTCGACCCACGCGGCACCGGCATTGATCAGATCCTTCCGCACCGACGGCCACGACGTGAGCGTGCGTCCGCGAACCAGGTCGGCCTCGATGAGGAGCTGAGGGCCGTGGCATACGGCCGCGATCGTGCGACCGATCTCGCCGAGCTCGCGAACGAAGCGGACGACGTCGGCGTCGGTGCGCAAGTGGTCGGGCGAGTACCCGCCGGGGATCACGACGGCGTCGAAGGATTCGGGATCGCAGTCGCCTGCTCGAGCCTCGATCACGACGTGCTCGTGGCCCCGCTTGCCGGTGAACGTGCGACCGACCTCGTCGCCGACGATCACCACCTCGTGTCCCGCGGCGACCAGCCGGTCGCGCGGTACCGTCAACTCCGCGTCCTCGAAATCCTCACCGACCGGAATTGCAACCTTTGCCATCGTCACTCCCTCCACGAAACGCTTCCAGGGGGGTCAGCAACGAGCGTGCCCTCGCACGGCCAACCGTGCGAAGGCGTCCGTCAATCGCCGGCGGGTCGGTCAGAAGATGCCGAGCGCGAGGCCCGCGGCCACGGTTTCGCCGAGCTCTTCACAGCGTGCGAGGTCGTCGTCCCCGACCTCACCGCGCACGATCAACGGGTCGGCGACCTTCTTCAGCGGGTAGCCGCGCACGATGCGCTCCACGCTGGTGACCGCTCCGGAGCCATCGTTGCCCGCTTTGACGAACAGCGCGTACGGCATCTGGGACACCCTGCCCTGCGCGGGATAGAACGTGCGGTCGAAGAAGTCCTTGAGCGCACCCGACATGTAGCCGAAGTTCTCGGGCGTCCCGAAGATCACCGCCTCGGCCCAGAGCAGATCGTCCAGGGTCGCGTCGCGGGCCGGAACGCTCCGGACCTGGACGCCGTCCGCCCGCCGCGCACCACGCACCACCGCGGCCGCCATGCGCTCCGCGCTCCCGCCCTGCGAGTGGAAGACGATCAGCAGGCGACGGGGCTCCATGGCCGCGGTATGCCACGTCTCGCGGCCCCATGCCCGCGCGTGGTCGGGGCGCCGCGACACACCCTCGACCCGCCCCGTTCACGGCTCGAGGCCCGCGGGTCTGCCGCGACGGGCGCCCGCAACGCGGGTCACGTCGGAAGCCGCGGATGTCGCTCAGCTCTCAGCGCAGCCGCGCGACGACTCGACCGTCGCGCCGGCTGCCGCGCTCGGTCGTACCCGCGATGTTGCGCTTGATGTCGCCGGGCGCGAAATCCGCACCCCAGCAGCGCCCGGTGCTCGTATCCTGGAGCTGCACGGTGAGCCCGTTGGGCGCGACGATCGGCAGGTACGGCGCGTCGAGCAGCGGGCCGCGACCGCGGACGAGCACCTGCCGACGTCCGCCGGCGCTGGTCATCCGCACGCTCGTCAGGCCGCCCCGTGCGTCGACGAGACGATGGCCGCCGCCGATCGGCAACCAGCACGGCCGCGTCGCGCCGCGGCAGGCCGCCGCGGCGGGTGCTGCGACGTCGAGCGCCAGCGAGCGCCCATAGATGCAGAGCTGGTACCGTCCCCCTTGGGTCGGATCCGAGAACGCCGGCGTCGACGCGTCACCGCTCCAGGTCCAGGTCAAGCGATCGTCGTGCACGCCGCCGGGCGCACGCTTGGCGAGCCGGAGGGCGGAGCTCGTCGCCGCGGAACACTCCTGCGGCTCCGCCGGGCACGAGGCGAGCGTGCGACACGTGCGCTTCTCGTCGCAGGTCCACTCGTGCACGAACACGTCGGCGCGCTCGTTGGTGTCGCCCGCGACGAGGTTGGTCGACGTGCTCCGGTACGCGACCACGCGGCCGTCGGCGGACAGCATCGGCTCGACGCTGCAGGAGTCGGACTCCCAGCCGGTCTCGTCCACGGAGATGCGACGCAGACGGCGGCCTTCGAGGTCGAACAGGTAGACCTGGTCGCCGTGGTAGAGGTTCGCGGGCAAGAGCTCGGGGGAGCGACTCGAGAACGCGACGAAGCGGCCGTCTCCCGAGATCCGTCCCGCAGGCCACCACCCCCCGCCTTCGCAGGGAAACGGCATGTCGGGCCGGCCGCAGTCTGAGACGTCTGCGCTGGTCGGGCTCGCGACGATGGTTCGACCGTTCGTCCGATCGCGCACGTAGACGTTGGTGCGGCGGAACGGGTCGGGCGCGATGAGATTCCAGGCGTCGCTCGAGAACGCGACGAAGCGGCCGTCGTCGGAGATGCTCGGCCAGATCGTCACGCCCTGGGGAGAGTACGGCCAGTCACCGCTCGTGGCGTCCTTGAGGCCAGCCGCCTCGGTGACGCCCGCGTCGAGATCCCGCACGAACACGGATGCGATCCCCGGCAGGAGCGGCGGCTGCGGGGTGCCGCTCTCGCGAAGATCGGTTGCCTCGCTCACGAACGCGACGAAGGCGCCGTTACGCGAGATGACAGGGTCCCAGCTGCCGCCGTCGGGGTCGCCGCCGGTCGCCGCCGAGCGCGACAGCCGCTTCAGGATGTCCTTGACGCCCTTCCACAGGAAAACGTCGCGGGCACCGTTGCCGTCCCCGGGGACGAGGTTCGAGGCATCGCTCGCGAAGACGACCTTTCGGCCGTCCCCGGAGATCGACGGGCACTCGCTGTCGCCGTTCGGGTCGCCGCCGTCCTTCGCGACCGAGATGCGCTGCGTCGACCCTTCTTGACGATCACGCACGTAGACGTCCCAGCGCGGATGGCCGAGGTTCGCGCCGCCCGGATAGAGGTTCCAGGCGCGGCTGCGGAACGCGACGAAGCGACCATCGTCGGACACCGCGGGGCAATCGCTGTCGTCGCGTGCTTCGTTGCCGTTCCACGCGACGCTGACGCGTTCGACGACACCGGTCACGCGATCGCGCACGAAGGCGTCGCTGTCGTCGTTGGTATCGCCCGGCACCAGGTCGGCCGCATCGCTGGCGAACGCGACGAAGCGCCCGTCGGCCGACAGCGACGAAACGGACGAGTTGCCGAGCGCTTCGCCGCCGAGCGAGTCGACGCTCGCGCGGCTGACGCGGCCGGGGGTCTGCGCCCTCGCCGGCTCGGCGCCGAGAAGCGCCGCGAGCGTACCGCCGATCAGCAGCCCGAGCGTTGCGTCCATCCGATGGTTCATGGTTCGACTCCGTGCCTCGCCGTATGCGTCACAGCGACTTGACGTAGGACACCAGCGCCGCGCGCTCGGCCGGCGCGAGCGCGCGATAGCGATCGCGTGCGCGCGTCGCCTCGCCCTCGTGCAGCGCGATCGCCTCTTCGATGGTCGGTGCTCGGCCGTCGTGCAGGTACGGCGCGCTGGCGCGCGCACCCCAGAGCGGTGCGGTGCGGAACTCGTTCGGCCCCGCGTCGGCCGCGACGACGCCGTCGCCGAGACGCGGGCCCATGTCGTGCAGAAGGAAGTCCGAGAACGCCGGCACCGGCTGGTTCGCGAGTGCGGCGACGTCGCTCGCACCGGTGCGCAGCGACTCGACGTGGCAGCCGACGCAGCCCGCCGCACGGAACAGCGCCGCGCCCTGCGGATCGGCATTCGCCTGCGGCGCGAGCGGCGGCAGCAGGCGCACGAACTCGACCAGCGCCGCGAGATGCCGGCCGTCGTCCTCGGGATCGGCGACGCGGTCGCACGGCGCATCCTTGCCCTCGCGCTTCACCTCGTTCGGCCGGACGGGGTTGGTGATGCCGACCTCGTCGACCAGCGACTTCGCGGAGAAGTCGCGCAGCGACGGCTGCTCCGCCTTCCAGCCGAAGCGTCCGAGCTTGCCGCCGGGGCGGTTCGGCCGACCCGAGATGCCGTCCCCGTCGCGATCGTCGGGGTCGGCGAGGGCGAGGATCGCCGCCTCCGGGATCGCGTCGACGAGGCCGAGGCCGTACAGCGGCGGCGTCTCGCGGCGGCTCTGCACGGAGTCCGTCGGCACCGGCTCGTTCGGCACCGAGCAGTCCGGCGTGCGGATGCCCTGCGCCTGGATCAGCGGGCCGCCGCGGCTCTCGAGGCCATCGTACGGGCCGTCGCCCGGACGGCGGATCATGGTCACGACGCGCGCGCTCGATCCGCCCACGGTCGGCTCGCTGTGACACTCGGCGCAGCTCGCGCCATTGAAGACCGGTCCGAGGCCGGACTCGGGGGTCTCGACGCGCGTGAATGCAAGCAGCGCATCGTGGAACGCGTGCTCCTGCTCGGCGGTGAGGCCGGCCATGCTCGCGACGCCGCAGCTCGCGACCCCGTCCTGGTCGGGATCGGGGAACTGCGGGCAGCGGTCGCAGGCATCGCCGACGCCGTCGAGGTCCTGGTCGGCCTGATCGGGATTGGCGCGTCGCGGGCAGTTGTCCGGACGGCAGGCGGCGCCGGTGCCGAAGCCGTCGCCGTCCGCGTCGACGCAGCCGTCGCACGCGTCGCCGGTACCATCGCCGTCGGCGTCGGCCTGCCCCGGATCGGCGGTCAACGGGCACGCGTCGCAGGCGTCGCCGACGCCGTCGTGGTCCGCGTCCGCCTGATCGGGGTTCCACACCGCCGGGCAGTCGTCGAGCGGACAGGTGCTCGCGGGAAAACCCGGATCGCCGAAGCCGTCGCCGTCGCGGTCGGTGCAGGGATCGGAGACGTTCGCGACCTTGTCGGCGTCCCAGTCGGCGTTCGCCTCTTCGAGCTCGAGGGTGTTGCCGGTCGGCTGCAGATTGCCGTACGGCTCGGCGCTCACCGGCTTGCAGCCCTGCGTCAGCACGCCGCGCGCGTGATTGTCGTGCGCGCCGTGAAAGCGAAAGCAGAACTTCGCGCCCGCGATCGAGCCGCCGACGATCTGGTTGTCGTGCGGCACGCGCACCCAGCCGGGATCGCTCGCGTAGCCCTCGTTGGTGTAGCCCTCGAAGACGTACGCCGAGCCTTCGAGCACGTTGCGCGCGAACAGGTTCTCGGCCGACTCGCCGCGCACGTGCACGATCGAGCCACGGATCACGTTGTCGAGGTACTGCGCGCGGCTGGTGTGCTTGTGGTAGATCGCCGACGTCCCCGCGTTCTCGATCGTGTTGCGCGCGATCACGCAGTCGGTGCACCAGAGGACGTAGAGCCCCTCCTGTCCGTTGCGGATGATCTGGTTCTCGACGACGTTCGCGCGCACGCTGCCGGAGCCGACGTGGATGCCGTCCTGCTCGCTGGCGGTCACGTAGTTGCGCTCGATGCGGTGGTCGAGCGCCTGGCCGCTGTCGGTATTGCCCGCGACCTCGATGCCGATGGTGTTGCGCTCCACGCGGTTCGCCTCGAGCTTGACGCGCGCACCGCCGCGCAGGCGGATGCCGCGCTTGAAGCCGCTCACCGTGCAGTTCTTGACGGTGGCGTCGCTCACGTCGTCGATGCGGACGCCGTAGTCCGAGCCCTCGGTCGTGCCCTTGCCGCGGATCGCGTGCCCGGCGCAGTCGAGCACGGCACCGTTGGTCATGCGCAGGCCGACACGGCCGCAGTCGGTCAGGTCGCGGTCGAGCGTCGCCGTGCCGCGCACCGTCGCGTTGCAGCGGCATGCGACGCCGTTGCCGCAGACCTTGCTCTTGCCGGGTTCCTCATCGTCCGCCGCCCACACGGGCCAGGCGAGGACGCAGAGCAGCAGTGCGCACAAAACTCGGTTCACCGAACGCCTCATGAGGGAAACTGCCTTGGCAAATCCGCTGGGCGCTCGGGCGAGAGGACGACGGGGGGAAGGTCGCCCCAACGGGACACGTCGGTGCTACCTGCGCGGTCACGACGCAGGCAAGGCAGAAATTCGTGCGCCGCAAGAAAATCTCGATGCGGTCAACCGTCGACCGCCGACGTGCCGACGGACGGGCCGGCACGTCGGTCAGGCGGCTTCCGCGAGATCCGACGGGCCGTTCCTGCGCCGGCCGGCGACGCGCAGGCCCAGCGCCGCGACGCAGGCGAGCGCGAAGATCGCGAACACGTCCGGTGCGCGTCCCAGCCGTCCGGCGTAGGTGAACGTGAACACGAACCAGAGCCACCACATGCCGAAGCGGTGCAGGCGGCGCCATCGCGCCCCGCCGAGCCGGCGGACGGACGCGTCGTTCGAGGTCGCGGCCATGAGCGCGGTCGCGACCAGCGCCCCGCCGCCGACGAACAGGGTCGCCGGCGAGGGCACGGTGCCCTTCACGACGTTGAACGTCACCAGGCTCACCGCGTGTGCCGCGAAGATGGTCGCGAACGCGAGGCCGAGCGCACGCCGGTGGCGCACCAGCCAGCGCGGCAGCGGCCCGGGACGGAGGCGCTGCCACGGGCTCGCGACGAACGCCGCGAGGAATACCGGAAAGGCGAGACGCGCCGTGTAACGCGCGGCGAGCTGCCAGCCGCCGGCGACGTCCTCACCGCGCCCGAGCCCGATTGCGACCGCGCCGAGCCCGACCACCGCGGCCATCGCGCACGCCACACCGACGCCGCGGGATCTCGCTCCGCTCATGGCCGTACGACCTAGAACGATCGACGGCGGCGGAAAAGCGGCGCGTTTCGCCGCGCGTGGACCGCCGCCTGCAGGGCGTCGCTCACTTCGCCATCGGGCACTTGCCCTCGTGCCAGCCCGACTTCATCTTGCCGGCCTCCTCGGCCTCGGATTTCTTCAGCGCCTGGTCGTATTTGGTCTTGTCGTCGTACTGCGGCGCGGCTTGCTGCTTGGCGAGGCACGCCTTCTCGGTGCTCTCGCTGCAGTGCTCGGGACCGCCCCCCATGCAGCAGCAGCCGGTCGGCTCGGCCACCGCGCCGGCGGGCGAGGTGGTCGTGCCCCCGACGAGCAGGAGCCCGGCGACCATCGCGGTGACGAGACGTCCGTTCCTCATCGTCGTTTCCTCCCGCGGCGCAGATAGGTCGGAGACGTGGACCATGTCAACGACGACCGGGTCCCGACGCGACCGCCGGGCTACTGGATCATCGGCATGAACAGCACGGCGAAGCCGAGGAAGGCCGTGAATCCGACGATGTCGGTGACCGTGGTGAGGAAGATCGACGCGGATTGCGCGGGATCGCGGCCCGCGGCGCGCAGCAGCAGCGGGATGCCGGCGCCGGCGAGACCGGCGGCCGCCATGTTGACGATCATCGCGAGCGCGATCACCAGGACGAGCCCGATGCGGCCGTCCCACAGGAAGACGGCGAAGCCGGTCACGACGGCGATCGCGAGGCCGTTGAGGATCGCGGCGAGCGTCTCCTTCACCATCACGCGGCGTGACGTGCCGGAGCCGAGCTCGCGCAGCGCGATGCCGCGGATCACGACCGCAAGGGACTGCGCGCCGGTGTTGCCGCCCTGCCCCGCGACGATCGGCAGCAGCACCGCAAGCGCCGTGACCTTCTCGATCACGCCCTCGAAGACCCCGATCACGGCCGAGGCGAGGAACGCGGTCGCGAGGTTCACCAGCAGCCACGGCAGGCGCTTCTTGACGACGGTCGCGACGGGCGACAGCGCGCGCTCGTCCTCGCCCGCGCCGGACAGCTTCTGCAGGTCGCCGAAGGCCTCTTCCTGCACGGCCTCGATCACCTCGTCGTGCTTGACGATGCCGAGCAGGCGTCCGTCCTGGTCGACCACCGGCAGCGCGATGAAGCGGCGATCAGTCATGAGCTGTGCCAGCTCCTCGCGGTCCATCGTCGCCGGCACCGACACCACGTCGCGGTGCACCATGCTCGCGACCGGATCCGAGGGCTGCGCGAGCAGCAGCTCGCGCATGTTGAGCACGCCGGCGAGGCGTCCCTCGCGATCGGTCACGTAGAGGTAGTACAGCGTCTGGCGCGGCGCGCGACGGATCGCATCGATCGCGTCGTTGACCGTGAGGTCGATCGCGATCGAGGTGACGTGAGGCTCCATCATCCCGCCCGCGCTGTCCGACGGGTACACGAGCAGGCTGCGGATCTGGCGCGCGCGCTGCGCCGGGAGGCCGTCCAGGGTCGCGTCGCGCAGCGCCTCGTCCACGTGGTGCAGGATCGCCGCCGCATGCCGGGGCGGCAGGTGGTCGAGCAGCTCGCGCCCCTCGTCGGCGCCGATCTCGGCGAGGATCGCTCCGGCGGGCTCGGCGGCGAGCCGCTCGAGAACCGCGCCGACCGAGCGTGCGGGGAGGCGGCGCAGGATCTCGCCGGCGTCTGCGGGCGACAGGCTCTCGAGCGAGCGGGCGGCGTCCTCGGGATGCTCGATCACGAACGAGCGCACCAGCGACTCGAGAGCTTGCGTTGCCAAGGCCGTCTCCTTTTCCGACGAGGAGGGCCCGTCTCCTCGCATGTCATCGCAACGAGGAGACCCGTCTCCTCGCCCCACGCCTCTGCTCGCTTCGCTCGGCCCGCGCTGCGCGCGGGCCGGGGCGCGGACGTCGTAGCACATGGTCCGGGAGGGGGAATGAGTGACGAGCGGTGATCGTCCTTCCTTGACGGCGTGCGGAACCTCGCCTGCCCCGGAGGGCGGTGGTAGGGTCGTCACGACGTGGCGCGGAAGAACCCCGAGAAGCAGCATCTGACGACGGGCCGCACGCGGCGCGCGCTGAAGGTCGGCACGCTGACCACGCAGGTCGGCGGCAACTACCTCCTGAACGCGCTCAAGCGGCCCTTCCAGTCGGTTGACGAGCGCCAGAAGGACCTGCTCGACACGCACCTCAAGAACGCGATGCTGATCGTCGAGCGCTCGCAGGAGCTGAAGGGCACGTTCCTGAAGCTGATGCAGATGCTCAGCATGCGCGGCGATCTGCTGCCGCCCGACGTCCTGCAGGTGCTGTCGGTCGTGCAGTCGGAAGTGCCGCCGATGCCGTACGACATGATCCGCGCGCAGATCGTCGACGAGCTCGGGGCGCCGCCGGAGCAGCTCTACGCGCAGTTCACCGAGGAGGCCTTCGCGGCGGCCTCGCTCGGGCAGGTGCACCGCGCGACGCTGCACGACGGCAGCGACGTCGTGGTCAAGGTCCAGTATCCCGGCGTCGACAAGACGGTCGGCCAGGACCTGAAGAACGTGAAGGCGCTGCTGCAGACCTTCACGCTGATCGCGCGCGACGTGCTGCGCCAGAAGGTCGACGTCGACGGCGTGTATCAGGAGCTCGCCGAGCGCCTCGGCGAGGAGCTCGACTACGAGAACGAGGCGCGCAACACCGAGCGCTTCGCCGCCATGTTCGCGGACGACGACGAGATCGTCATCCCGCGCGTCTTTCCGAAGCTGGTGTCGCGGCGGGTGCTCACCATGAGCTACGTCGAGGGCTACAAGCTCGCCGACATGCTGAATCCCGGCGTCGACCAGGAGCTCAAGGACTGGATCGCCGTCAAGTATTTTCGCACGCTGTGGCGGCAGGTGTTCGAGTTCGGCACGCTGCACACCGATCCGCACCCCGGCAACTACCTGGTCACGTATCATCCGAAGCTCGCGATCCTCGACTTCGGCTCGATCCGCATCTTTCCCGACGAGATCCGCGCGGACTACCTGCAGCTCGCGCGCGCGCTGCTCGACCGCAAGCGCGACGACGCCGCGCACGCCTGCGTGGCGCTCGGCTTCATCGACCAGGGAGACGACCCGCAGCCGATGCTCGACATGCTCGACCAGATCTTCGATCCGGTCTACGAGGATCGCGTCTACGACCCGCGCGACTACGACACCATGGAGCGCGCGATGAAGGTCGCGAGCATCAGCCTCGAGAAGCGCGTCTTCAAGTCGCCCGGCCACAGCGTGTTCCTGGTGCGGGCGCTGGTCGGGCTCGACTCGTACATCCAGCAGTTCGGCACGGTGACGAACTTTCACCGGCTGTTCCGCGATTGCATCGCCGAAGCGGAGCAGCGCAGCGCGAGGGGCACGGCCAAGCGTCCGGGGCGCGCGCGGCGGGCCTGATGGCGATCGCCTACCTCGACACGTTCTCGGGCATCAGCGGCGACATGACCGTCGGCGCGTTCCTCGACCTCGGCATGCCGCTCGACGGTCTCGAGCGCGGTCTCGCGGCGCTCGGCGTGGACGGCTTCCGGCTCGAGGTCGGCGAGCGCGTCCGCTCGGGGATCCGCGCGACCAAGCTCACGGTCGATCTCGGTCGCCCCGATCCCGGTGTGTTCGTCCCGGCCGCACCGCCGCGTGCGTCCGGCGCGTTGCGCACGGACGGACGACACGGTCCGCATCGCCCCTACCGCCGGATCCGCGCGCTGCTCGATCGCGCGGCGCTGCCCGCGCGTGTGCGCGACCGCGCGCAGCGCGTGTTCCGCGCGCTGGCCGTGGCGGAAGGCAAGGTCCACGGCGTCTCTCCCGACGAGGTCGTCTTCCACGAGGTCGGAGCAGTCGACGCGATCGTCGACGTCGTCGGTACCGCGCTCTGCCTCGAGCACTTCGGCGTCGACGAGGTCCTGGTGTCGCCGCTGCCGCTCGGCTCGGGCTTCGTGCGCACGCAGCACGGCGTGATGCCGGTGCCGGCACCGGCGACGCTCGAGCTCTTGACGGGCTTTCCCGTTCGCCCGGACGATGGCGCGACGGAGCTCGTGACCCCGACCGGCGCCGCGATCGTCGCCGCACTCGCCCGACCCGGCGCCGCGGGTGACGTCATCCCGCGCGCGGTCGGCTACGGCGCCGGCGAGCGCGAGCTCGCCGACCGCCCGAACTTGCTGCGCGTGATCCTCGGCGAGCGCGCGCCGACGCGCGCCGCATCACCGGCCGCGATGGCCGGCGCGGGGCCCGGGCTGCTGCGCGAGACGATGGTCGTCATCGAAGCGAACGTCGACGACATGAACCCGGAGATCCTGCCGGTCGCCGTCGAAGCCCTTCTCGCCGCCGGCGCCCGCGACGTGACGCTGGCACCGGTGACGATGAAGAAGGGACGGCCCGGCACCCTGCTGCAGATCATCGCCGAGCCCGCCGAACGGGAGCGGATCGCGGGCGTGCTGCTGCGCGAGACCTCGACCATCGGCGTGCGCACCTACGCCGTCGAGCGGCTCGTCCTGCCGCGCGAGGAGCAGCGGGTCACGACGCGCTTCGGCGAGATGCGCGTCAAGGTCGTCACGCTGCCCGACGGCAGCCGGCGCGCAGCACCGGAGCACGAGGACTGCCTGCGCGCGGCGCGCAAGCACGACGTGCCGCTCGCGCAGGTGCAAGCGGAGGCGATGCTCGCGGCACACGTGCTGATTTCGGCTGCGGCCGACGCTTCGCGCGACGCCGGCGAACGCTGACGTCTCGGGCGGCGCGGGTACGACGCCGATCCGTGCGGAGCGCGCAGGCACGTCGCCGCGCGCTGCGAGCGGTGGTCGTCGGCGCGCTTCTCCGACGACGCGCGGTGCGTCGCATCTGGATCGCGTTACAGCTCGCGCTCGAGCGGCAGCAGGACGAGACGGCGCGCGCCGCTGACGCGCGAGATGCGCTCGCCGGTCGGGCGAAACCCGTGCCGTCCGAGGACCTCGCGCGCACGTGCATTGTCGTCGGCGACGCCGAGGCGCAGGCGCACGCAGCCCTGCGCGCGCGCCCACTCGACCATCCAGCGGATCATCGCGGCGCCGTGGCCGTGTCCGCGCAGCTTCGGGTGCAGCAGCAGGATGCCCATCCACGCGAGCCCGGGCCGCGGATAGTTCCGGTAGAGGTCGAGCGCGCCGATCAGGTCGCGGCCCTGGTGCACGCCGATCACCAGCTTGTCGGCGGCCTTGGCGGTCTCGGGCACGGCATGCATGAGACCGTGCGCCTCGGTCGGGCTCGCCGGCGCACCGGTCATGAGCTCGAAGTAGTCGCTGCAGGCCTCGCACAGCGCCTGCAACGCGGGCAGCTGGTCGCGGCGCAGCGGCTCGAAGCGCAGCTCGCCCTCGCCGCCGCCCATCTCGTGCAGGATCGCGGTGCGGAGCCGGGTCGCGAGCGCGACCATCTCCTCGTCGGGCAGGTGCACCGGCGGCTCGCCGAACAGCGTCAGCGGTCCGGGTGGAGAGCCGTCGTCGGCGTAGCGCGGAAACACGTGGCAGTGCAGGTGCGGGATCACGTTGCCGAGGATCTCGTAGTTGACCTTGACCGGCGCGCACGTCTGGTGGACGCCGCTCGCCACCGCCATCACGTCGTCGAAGAATGCCCGCGCCTCGTCCGGCGGCAGCTGGAAGGGCTCGACCACGTGCTTGACGGAGACCACGACGCAGTAGCCGCGCTGGCGCTGGTTGCGCGACAGGCGGACCAGCGAGCTGTCGGTGCGCAGCAAGGTCACGCCGTAGCGGTCCTGGTCGTGCGGCAGCGCCATCGCCTCGCACAGCGGGCACTCGTCGCCGCGGCACATGCGCTCCCAGGAGTCGCGATCGAGCCAGCCTCGCATGGCGCGGGGACTTTGCAATTCGGGGGGCGGGCGAGTCAATCGAAACGGCCTGCGTGCGCGATCGCAGCACGGATGTCTCGCGGCGGGGAGCGGTCTCCGTGCGTCGAGAGTCGCCTCGCATGCGCCGCTGGATCGCCGCGTGAGTTCGGCGGGTCCGGCGAGCTGCGCTCGCCGACCCGCTCACGCTTCGCACACGCCGCGACCCCACCGGCGCACGCGAGGCTCGCGCCGTGCCGGCTCCCGTGTCGCTCCATGCGTGAGAACCGTGCCCCGGTCGCGCATGCTTTTGGGGCAGCGGAGAGGCAGATGCGCGCTTTGCCGGCGGTGGGGGTCGTGTTAACGCTGGAGCACGAAAATGAAGAATCCGCTCGCGCTGCTCTTGCTCGCCTCGGCGGTTTCCCTTCCGGCCTGCTCCACCCTGCATCTCACCCGCGGCACGAGCCCCGCGGAGCCCGCCCAGAAGGCGTCCGCCGAGCAGCTCGGCCTCACCACCGACGATCTCGCGCTCGCCCACTTCCTGAAGGGCGAGGTCGCGATGCGCAACGCCGACTACGACGTCGCGACGCGCGAGTTCGAGGCCGCGGTCAAGCTCGATCCGGAGGAGCCGCGTCTGCGCGCGCGCCTCGCGAACCTCTACGTCCGCCAGGGCGACCTGTCGCGCGGCTACGAGCAGGCGAGCGCGGCCGTCGCGGGCGACCCCGACGACATCCAGTCCCGCCTGCTGCTCGCCGGAACCCTCGCCGGGCTCGGTCGCGAGAACGAGGCCGCGCTGCAGTACGGCGAGATCATCCAGCGCGATCCCGGAACGCCGGAGGCGTATCTCTTCCTCGCCGCGCTGAGCAGCAAGTCGGGCAACGACCAGGTCGCGACCGCGACCCTCGAGAGCCTGATCGAGGCCAACCCGAACTCGGTCATGGGCTACTACTACCTCGGCCGGCTGCACGCCGGCGCGGGACGCCTCGACCAGGCCGAGCACATGTTCAACGAGGCGCTGAAGCGCAACCCGCGCTCGGCGCTGGTGATGACCGATCTGGCGCTCGTCGAGGAGATGAAGCAGCAGCCCGAGAAGGCGAGCGCGCTCTACCGCAAGGCGCTCGCCGCCGATCCGGAGAACGTCATCGCGCGCAATCGCCTGGCCTCGCTGCTGGTCGGTCAGAAGCGGCTCGACGAGGCGCTCGCCGAGTTCCGCGAGCTCGAGCGCATCGAGGCCGACCCGACCGAGACGCGCGTCAAGATCGGCCTGATCTACCTCGAGAAGGGCGACCTCGACCGCGCCTCGACCGAGCTCAGCCTGGTCCTCAGCACCGATCCCGACAACGCACGCGTGCGCTACTACCTCGGCGTCGTGTTCAGCGAGACCGGCGAGCTCGCCCGCGCGCGCGAGAACCTGTCGGCGGTCGCGGTCGGATCGCCGTTCTACCCCGACGCTCAGCTGCAGCTCGCGTATCTGGCGCAGAGCGAGGGCAACCTGAGCGCCGCGGCCGACCATGCGAGCGCGGCGCTGAAGGCGCGCCCGGGCTCGACCAGCATCATCGAGTTCCTGGTGTCGCTCGAGCGCGAGCGCAAGCAGCTGCAGGCGGCGATCGGATACGCGCAGAAGCTGGTCGAGGTCGACCCCGGCAACGACCGCTACCGCTTCATGCTCGGCGCGCTCTACACGGACGCCGGCGACAAGCAGGCGGCGCTCGACCAGATGCGCAAGGCCATCGAGCTCAATCCCCAGAACGCGGCAGCGCTCAACTTCCTCGGCTACTCGCTGGCGGAAGAGGGCCGCGATCTCGACGAGGCCGAGCGGCTGATCCGGCGCGCGCTGGCGATCGATCCGAACGACGGCTTCTACGTCGACAGCCTCGGCTGGGTGTACTACCAGCGCGGCCAGTTCCCGCAGGCGGTCGAGGAGCTCGAGCGCGCCGTCGAGCTGACCGGCGACGACCCGACGATCACCGAGCACCTCGCCGACGCGTACATCCAGGTCGGCCGCGAGCTCGAGGCGCTGCGCCTCTACCGCGACGCACTCCGCCGCAGCGAGGACTCGGCGCAGCGCGCCCGTCTCGAGGGCAAGGTGCGTACGATGGAGCGGGCCGACAAGGCGGGCGCGCCGCGCCTGTGAGCATGTCCGGCTCCGTCGCCCGTGGCGCCGTCGCGGGCGTGCTCGCGCTCGCTCTATTCTCCGGCTGCGCCGCGGTGCGCCCGGGCGGTGCAGGTCTCGGCAGCAAGGCGCTCGACGAGGCGACGCCGCAGGCGCTCGGTCGCGTCATCGAGGGACATCGCGCGGCGCTGCGCGGGCTGACCGGGACCGGCAAGCTGCAGGTGTCGGTCGACGAGTGGAAGAACGGCGAGACCGTGCGCGACCGGCTGCGCGCGTCGCAGGCGATCGTCGTCGAGCGGCCGGCGTCGTTCCGGCTCGAGGCGCTGTCGCCCTTCGGCGTGACCTACGCGGTCGCGAGCGACGGCGCGCAGCTCGCGATCCTCATCCCCGGCGAGCGGACCGTCTACCGCGGCGCCGCGTCGGCGCCGACGCTCGGCATGGCGACCGGCGTCGCGGCGAGCTCGGCGGAGGTCGCGGAGGTCCTGCTCGGGCTGCCGCCAGTACCCGAGCTATCGCTGCGCAACGCCTGGGTGTCGCGCGGCCGCGAGGCCGGGCTCGCGACGGGTGACGTCGCGGGCGAGCTCGAGCCGACCGTTCTGCTGCACGCCTACAGCGACCAGGCGCCGGGTGATACGTTCGTGGTCGGCTTCGCACCGCTGCCCGATCAGGACGCCGTCGCCGTGGTCTTCTTCGAGCGCATCTCGTCGGAGGGCGAGAAGCTGCTCGAGGCGCGCTTCGGCAACTTCCGCACGATCGGCGAGGTGCCGTTCGCGAGCGCCGTGACGGTGCGCACGCCGAAGGCGGAAGCGATCCTGCAGTACGGCGACGTCACGCTGAACCCGGCGATCGACCGCAGCCGCTTCGAGCTGCCGACACCAGCGGGCATGCGCCAGGCGCCGCTGCTGCCGCCCGCCGACGATCAGTTTTGACGAGGAGACCTGTCTCCTCGCCCCACGCGGCAAAGCCGCGCGGGGCCCCACTCGCTTATTCCAACGAGGAGACCCGTCTCCTCGCCCCACGCGGCAAAGCCGCGCGGGGCCCCACTCCTCTGCTCGCTTCGCTCGGCCCGCGCTTCGCGCGGGAGGCCCGTGCGCAAATCCACTCCTCGTCCTGGGCGGGACGATCCGGTAACACGCTTCGATGCTCTTCCCGCGGCGTGCGACGCTCGTGCTCACCGTCGCGGCGCTGCTGCTGCTCGCGAGCGCGTGCGAGCGTGACGGCGCGCGCGGCGGCCGACGCCACGGTGGCGGCCCCACCAACCGGCTCGTCAACGCGATCCTGAGCGACCCGAAGACGTTCAACCCGGTGCTGGTGACCGACGCGACGTCGTCGGACGTGCTGAAGCCGATCTTCGAGGGGCTGGTCGACACCGACGTCCTCACCACGCTGCCGAAGCCGCAGCTCGCCGAGCGCTGGGAGTGGAGCGAGGACGGCAAGACCTGCACGTTTCATCTACGCCGCGACGTGCGCTGGCACGACGGGCAGCCGTTCCGCGCGGCCGACGTGGTGTTCACGTTCGACGCCGTGTTCGACGACAAAGTTCCGAACAGCGCGCGCTTCACCCTGACGGTCGCGGGGCAGCCCGTCCGCCCGGAAGCCGTCGACGAGCACACGGTGCGCTTCGTCCTGCCGCAGCCGTTCGCGCCGTTCCTGTCGGCGGTCGGGATCGGCATCCTGCCCGAGCACATCCTGGGAAAGGCCCTCGCCGAGGGACGCTTCGCCGAGACCTGGGGCATCGACACGCCGCCCGAGAAGCTGATCGGGACGGGGCCGTACAAGCTGAAGCGCTACGAGTCGGCGCAATACCTGGAGTACGCGCGCAACGACGACTACTGGCAACGCGACCACGAGGGAAAGCGCCTGCCGTATCTCGAGCGCCGCGTGACTCTGATCGTGCCGGAGCAGAACGCGGCGAGCCTGCGCTTCCTCGACGGTCAGACGCACTACTACGCGCCGCGCCCCGAGGAGATCGCCGACCTCCAGGACCGGGCGGCGCAGCTCGGCATCGTCGTCAAGGACGTCGGCGTCGACTCGGGAACGCTCTTCATCTCGTTCAATCGGAACCCGCGCCGCTACCCCGACGGCGACCCGCGACTCACCTGGTTCACCGACCGCCGCTTTCTGACCGCGCTCGCGCACGCGGTCGACAAGCAGGGCATGATCGACACGATCTACTACGGCTTCGGCGAGCCCGCGGTGGCGTACGTCTCGCCCGCGAACCCCGTGTTCCACAACCCGGACCTGAAGGACTACGCGTACGATCTCGATCTCGCGGCGCGCCTGCTCGACGAGGCGGGCTACGTCGATCGCGACGGCGACGGCGTGCGCGAGGATCCGCAGGGCAACAAGGTCGAGTTCGGCCTCGTCACCAACGCCGGCAACCTGCTGCGCGAGCGCATGTGCTCGATCCTGCTGGACGACTGGACGCGGCTCGGGCTGAAGATCAACTACCGCCCACAGACCTTCCAGTCGCTGGTGGAGCGCCTGACGACGACGTTCGACTGGGACGCGGTGATCATGGGCTTCACCGGCAGCATCGATCCGAACAACGGCGCCAACCTGCTGCGCTCGAGCGGCAACCTGCACCTGTGGAACCCGGCGCAGAAGACGCCCGCGACGCCGTGGGAGGCAGAGATCGACCGTCTGCTGGACGAAGGTGCGGCGGAGCTGGACCTCGACAAGCGGCGACTCGCCTACTTCCGCATCCAGGCGATCCTGCACGACGAGCTGCCGCTGATCGAAACGGTCCGGCAGCGGCAGGCGATGGCGTACAGCGCGGACCTGCGCGACTTCGTCCCGACGGTGTGGGGGCTGTACGAGCCGGAGCGCATCCGCATCGGCCCGTCTTCGGGGACGCAGCCGACCGAGTGACCTCGGCGGTGGGGTCGTTCCGCCGCTTGACGGACGGACTTCGTGCCCGCGCAGGGGCGGCCATGCGCGGGTTCCGCTCCGGTCGCCATCGTTGGGAGGCAATTCAGTCTTCCTGCGGAGCGGCTCCCAAGCAGTCGCTCCACCCGCGCATGGCCACCTCTCCGCTCGATCCGCCGTGCCGCGACGGAGCCGACCGCGCGGCTCGCGCGGCGCTGCGTGCCGGTCGACCGTCGCTCCGCGTACGCGTCTTGTGGGGCGGGAGGGGGATGCTAACCCGCCGGGGATGCCGCGGCTTCGGATCGTGCAGACCTCGGACGTGCACCTGCGTCCCGATCGTCCCGAGCGCCGGCGGGCGCTGGAGCTGGTGTTCGCCCAGGCCGCGGCGCGCGCGGCGGACGTCGTCATCCTCGCGGGCGACCTCTTCGACCGCGCGGTCGACGCGCAGGCCGAGCGTGCCGCGGTGCGCAAGATGGTCGAGGAGCTGGCGCCGCGGCCGGTGATCTTCGTGCCCGGCAACGCCGACCAGGACGCGTACACCGCCAGCGCCGACTTCGGCAGCAACGCCCTGCTGCTCGCGAAGACACCGTACACGCGAGCGCGCATCTCGGGCCTCGAAGTCGTCGGCGTGCCGTACCAGGCGGGACGGAGCTTGGCCGAGTGCTTGACCGGGCTCACCTGCGAGCCGCGGCACACCGTGCTGATCGCGCACGGCACCCTGCTCGACGCCGGCGCCGACGCGTTTCCGGGCGACGGCGAGGACGCGGCCTTCATGCCGATCTTCGCGCAGGATCTGACGCGCCGCTTCAGCTATGCGGCGCTCGGACACCTGCACGGGGGCGACGCATTGGTGCGCCGCGAGGACCAGCGCCTGATCGCGTACGCCGGCTCCCCGGTCGCGACGAGCCGCCGCGAGCTCGGTCCGCGCAGCGTCGTGGTGGTCGACTTCGAGCCGGGTGTCGGCGTGCTCGCGCACGAGGTGGTGCCGCTGCTGACCCCGTCGTACGAGCTGGTGCACGTGGTCTGCCTGCCCGGCGCGGAGCAGGACGCGATCGAGCGCCTCGCGCGCGAGGCCGCAGCGAAGAAGGGACCCGGCGTGCGCGTGATCGCGCGCCTCTCGGGTGCGACGACCGAGCCGCTGGACGCGCTGCGCGCCGCCGCCGAGCGCG
>JAIEPK010000416.1:0-30000 GCA_019749875.1 Candidatus Binatia bacterium
TCGGTGCCGGCGACGTGCACGCGGCCGCTGCCGGCGCGTGAGCAGCCGCCGGCCGGGCAAGGTCACCGTCCTCGCGGGCGGTGTCGGCGCAGCGCGCCTCGTGCGCGGGCTGGCCCCTCTGGTCGCGCGCGGACAGCTCACAATCGTCGTCAATACCGCGGACGACGACGTCTTCTACGGACTCAACGTGTCGCCCGACATCGACACGATCGTCTACACGCTGGCGGGCCTGTCCGATCCCGTTCGCGGCTGGGGAATCGCGGGCGATACATTCCACGGCCTCGCTGCGCTGCGCCGCTACCGGCGGGATGCGTGGTTCCAGCTCGGCGACCGGGACCTCGCGACGCACCTGTTTCGCACCGAGCGCCTGCGCGCCGGCGACTCCCTGTCGCAGGTCACGGCGCACCAGACGCGCAGCCTCGGCGTCGCCGCCCGCGTCGTGCCGATGACCGACGACCCGGTGCGCACCATCGTCGAGACGACCGGCGGACGGCGCTCGTTCCAGGAGTATCTGGTCCGGGATCGCGCCCGCGAGACCGTGCGCTCGCTGACCTACCAGGGAGCCCGCAGCGCGAAGCCCGCCCCCGGCGTCCTCGCGGCGGTCGAAGAAGCGAGCGTGATCGTCATCGCGCCGAGCAATCCGCTGGTCAGCATCGCGCCGATCCTCGCGGTGCCGGGAGTGCGTCAGGCGCTGCGGCGCGCCGACGCGCCGATCATCGCGGTATCGCCGCTGATCGGCGGGCGTCCGGTGAAGGGTCCGGCCGACAAGATGATGCGCGCGCTGGGTGTTCCCCCGACGCCGCTCGGCCTCGCCGACTTCTACCAGGACGTGCTCGACGCGATCGTCATCGACACCACCGATCGACCGTACGTCGCCCGGCTCGCCGCTCGCGGAGTGGCCGCGACGTGCCTCGATACCCTGATGCGCTCCCTCGGAAGGTCGACGGCGGTCGCGCGCGCAGCACTCGCGCTCGGCACGGCCATGCGCGAGCGCCGGCATCTCGCGAGCTGACGTGGCGATCGTCATCCTGCCGATCCCGGGCCTGCCGCAGATCCGCCCCGGCGACGACCTGGCGGCTCAGCTGGCGAGCGCGATCTCGGCCGCCAAGGTCGGCGTCAAGCAAGGCGACGTGCTGGTGGTCTGCCAGAAGGTCGTCTCGAAGGCCGAGGGCCGCGTCGTGGCGCTCGCCGACGTCGAGCCGTCCGCGCT
Organism: Candidatus Binatia bacterium; assembly: GCA_019749875.1. GTDB lineage: Bacteria > Desulfobacterota > Binatia > UBA12015 > UBA12015 > VGTK01. The sequence goes on from JAIEPK010000416.1 coordinate 1,211, forward strand.
CGCGCGGAGCTGGGCTGCGCGCCACGACAAGGACCCGCGCCTGATCGAGCTCGTGTTTCGCGAGAGCACGCGCATCGTGCGCATGGACCACGGCAATCTGATCGTCGAGACCGGCCCCGGCTGGGTGTGCGCCAACGCCGGCATCGACCAGTCGAACGCGATCGAGGAAGGCGTCGTCACGCTGCTGCCGCTCGATCCCGACGCGTCCGCGCAGGGCTTGCGCACGGCGCTGCGCGGTCACCTCGGCGTCGATCTCGCCGTCGTCGTCACCGACACCTTCGGTCGCCCGTGGCGCGAGGGACAGGTCGAGTTCGCGCTCGGAGTGGCGGGAATGGCACCGGTCGACGACCTGCGCGGCACGCACGACATGAACGGCCACGAGCTCGGCGTCACCGTGATCGGGTTCGCCGACGAGATCGCGTGCGCGGCAGGGCTGGCGATGCGCAAGGCGGCCGGCATCGCCGCGGTGCTGGTGCGCGGCTGCGAGATCACCGCGGAGCCTGCGGACGCGGAGCGACGCGGTGGGCGATCGATGATCCGCCCGCGCGAGCACGACCTCTTTCGCTGACGACCGACAGCGTCGGACGACGTGCAACGTGGCCGCCGTCTGCGCCGAAGCGTCAGCCGGCGGTCGTATCGCTCGCGGGAGCCTCGTCCGCGGCCGACCACGTCGCGACCGCGGGACGATCGGTCGGCATCGCGAACGACGGCCGTACCCAGCCCGGCTCACGGCCAGGTGGAACCGGCACGCGCTCGTGCTGTCGCTGCGCGAGGCGGATCAGGATCTTCATGGAGTTCTCGAACTCCTCCATGGGTCGTGTCTCGACGCGGCCCTCGCGCACCAGCTCGTCGAAGAGGCGCTCGCCCTTCTCGGTCCGCAGGATGGTGATCGTCCACTCCATCGAGCCGACGCCGCCGCACGAGATGTCGGCCACCTCGCCGGTGAAGTCACCGCAGTGGTGGCATTCCGGACGCGCGTACTCCTGGGCTCGCTTGAGCGGCATGTCGAGCACCTCGCCGCCCTTCTTGTAGATCAGGACTTTTCCCTTGACGTTGAACTTCTCGACTTCGGCGAGGGGGATGCCCATCTCGCGCTCGATCTTCTGCACCATGAGCCCTTCGTACGTGAAGACCTCGGTGCACAGCAGCCCGATGGTGAGGGTCACGCGCTCGCCGAAACCCTTCAGGAATTTCGTCTGGCGCTTGATGTGCTGTTCCTTCTTGCGGCCATTGTCGAGGTACGAGGCATCCGCCTGCTGCATCTTGCGGATCGGCGTCACCTGACACGGCACCCCGACGAATGCGATCTTCGTGCAGCCCTTCTCCTCGGCCTGCTCGAGCGCGAGATCGTTGGGGCAGTAGGTGTACCAGGAGCCGGCGGTGCGCAGCGCCTCTTCCCGGGAGGTCACCAGGGCCGGCATCGGATGCGCGGGGCGCTCGGGGTCGCGGACGGACACGGCTGCACCGTCGAACAAGCCCTTCTCGAAGCCGTACGCGAGCAGCGTGGTGACCACGCCGCCGTCCTGGCAGGTGGCCTTGACACCTTCGTCGGTCGAGCGTGCCGCGACGATCTTCCGATAGCGACCGAACACGCCCTCGTAGAGCTTCGGCTCGTCCTTGAACACGAGGTCGGCGAGCTGGAAGTCGCGCGGATAGAGACGCGGGCAGACCTGCGCGCACACGTCGCAGCCGATCCCCTCGCTGATGCCGCAGTAGTCGTGCGCGCCCGATGCCTTTGCGGTCTGCATCGGCTTGCCGTCGACGTACTCGATGACGTTGTGCGGACAGACGAGGACACAGGAGCCGCACTCGCAGCAGCTCCCGTAGGCCACGACCTCGTTCATCATCTGCTTGAAGGTCGAGCGCAGGGGCTTGGACATCGCGTCAGTCGTAGCGAATGAGCGAGTGGACCGAAACCGGCGCGAGGCGCGTGCGACCGCCCAAGAAGCCGAGCTCGATGAGGAACGCGGCTCCGACGATCTCGCCCTCGAGGCGCCGGACGAGGTCGAAGCCGGCGGACGCGGTCCCGCCCGTCGCGAGCAGATCGTCGACCAGGAGAACGCGATGTCCACGGCCGATCGCATCCTGATGGATCTCGAGCGAGTCGGTGCCGTACTCGAGCTCGTACGACGCGGAATGCGTCTGCCACGGCAGCTTGCCGGGCTTCCGCACGATCGCGAGGCCCACGCCGAGCTCGACCGCGACGGGCGCGCCGGTGATGAAGCCGCGCGACTCGATGCCGAGCACCGCGTCGACCTTGCCGCGGAACGGGTCCGCCAGCCGCACGACCGCTTCCTTGAACGCCGGCCCGTTCGCGAGCAGCGGCGTGATGTCCTTGAAGAGGATGCCCTTCTTCGGAAAGTCGGGAATGTCGCGGATGAAGCGGGTCAGGTCGGTCTGCATGGGAATCGGTCAGCCTCCGGTGGGACGCTTCTTCTCTCCCTGGGCGACGAGGGAAGCCGGCGTCTTCTTCGGCAGGAACACCATCGGGTCACGCGCGCGGTTGTCCTTGCGCACCTCGAAGTGCAGGTTCGGTCCGGTGGTTCGCCCGGTCTGGCCGACGGATGCAATCACAGTCCCGCGCCGAACACGAGTGCCGCTGCCGACCAGATTCTTGCTGTTGTGCGCGTACACCGTGGTCAGGCCGTCCTCGTGGGACAGGATGACGACCTTGCCATAGCCGCGCAGCGAGCCGACGTAGACCACCGTCCCATCGAGCGCGGCACGGACCGGCGTCCCCTCGGGAGCCGCAATGTCGATGCCGTCATGGTGCGCGTTGCCGCGCGGACCGAAGCTCGAGCTGACCGCGCCCGACGCCGGCCACAGAAGGCCGTCGCCGGCGATGCCTTCCAGATCCTGGTCTTGACCGCCGCCGAGCAGGCTACAGCCCGGCAGCACCGCCAGCAGCGCGATCAGCACGCCACCGAGGATCCGTGCAGCGTGCCCCTGTGTCCTCGTCCACCCCACCATCGTCCCACGCCATGCCGCAGGTCGTCGTCGTCGCGCCGAGCGAGGCTTCAGCGCGCAAAGCCGTACCGTCCCAGCAGCTTCACGAACCGGCAGTCGCCGATGTACTCCTCCGTCACCCCGGACCCGTCGACGCGCAAGCGCAGCAGCGCTTGCGACTCCTCTTCCCCTATCGGCACGACGAGGCGTCCACCTGAGCGCAGCTGCGAGAGCAGCGGCCGCGGCAGCTGCGGGGTCCCCGCGGTGACGATGATCGCATCGTACGGGGCCTCGGCGTTCCAGCCGATGGTGCCGTCTCCGACCCTGAGCGCGACGTTGTAGAGGCTCAGCTGGTCGAGCACCCGGCGCGCGCGGGTCGCGAGCGCCGAGATGCGCTCGATGCTGAAGACGTTGGCGCAGAGCTTCGCGAGGATCGCCGTCTGATAGCCGGAGCCGGTACCGATCTCGAGCACGCGCTCGGTGCCCTGGAGCTCCAGGGCCTCGGTCATCAGCGCGACCGTGTACGGATGCGAGATCGTCTGGCCGTGGCCGATCGGCAGTGGGTGGTCGTCGTAGGCGCGCTCGCGGAGCGCTTCGTCCACGAACACGTGCCGCGGCGTCGTCGCCATGGCCGAGAGCACGCGACGATCGCTGATCCCGCGCGCGGCGAGCTGCTCGTCCACCATCCGCTTGCGCCGACGGTCAAACAGCATCGCGCTTCGCCCCGCATCCTCCCCGCACGACCACGGCGCAGCCATAGCAGAGGTTGCCATCGCGGAGCAAGCGAAACCTGCGACGACAAAGGAAAAATCGGGACGGCCAGATTTGAACTGGCGACCCCCTGCACCCCAAGCAGGTGCGCTACCAGGCTGCGCCACGCCCCGACGCGGGTGTCTGTACTTGCTTTGCACGCCACGAGCAAGGTCCGCGGCATGACGTCCTGCGTGGGCGCAGAGATGCGCCCGGGAAGGGCCTCATCGCGTGCCGCATCGGGTCAAAACGGGCAGCGACGCAAGAACGCAACACCACCTTGCAGCCATGCAGCAACGGGAAGCTGCGGAGCCTCGGGAACTTCTACGAACCATGAGGCATTGCGGGTTTTACGGGGGCATACGCCTTGCTCAAAGGCGCGCCCGGGTGGTCCATCGTACCGACCGACCGCGCAAATCCCACCACCAGGGATGGCCCCGCCCGACGGCACCCCAACACCGCTACGGAGGAACGATGCTCGTCTTTTCCGACCCCACCAGCACCTTGTGCACCGCCGTCGTCGCCGGCTTCGCATTCGGACTCCTGCTGCTCGGGAACCGTAGACGCTAGCGATTCGAGATCTATTCGGGGCAGGACGCCCGGCTCTTTCGGAGGCCGAACCACTGATGAAAGCACAGAACTCCTCTCTCGCACACCAGGAACTCCCGTCCTACGTCGACGATTCCCCCACTTCACCCGCGACGCTGGCCCCGCTGCAGGAGCGTGGCCCCGCCGCTCGCGCCGTTCCGCAGCCCAGCTCCCGCCGCCGCTCCGAGCGTGCGAATCGCGATGCGAACCCTTTCGGGCCCGACGTGATCCTGCCCGAGCAGTTCTATGACCAGCGCAACGGCCTCGAGCAGGCCGCCGGTGAGAAGGCGCTCATGCTGGCGGTCCTCGAAGACGGTATCCGGTGTTTCCAGGAGCACCTGAAGAATCCGCGCGTGCGACCGCGTCTGTTGGCACGCCAGGCCGAGAAGTGGATCCGCTCGGCCGACTGGGACTGGCCGTTCTCGTTCAACAACGTATGCGAGTCGTTGTCCCTGAATCCGGAGTGCCTCCGGAATCGCCTGCTGACGCCGCGGGCGAGCGGCGAGGCAGCGCCGAAGCCGCGGCCCTCGAGCCACCGCGTCTACCGCCTCACGCCGCGCGTCAAGCCGCCGCGGCGGCGCTGAAACCCTAGACGGCGCCGGCTGCTGCTCGTCCTTCCGATGGACGGCGCGCCGGCGCCCTTCTTCCCCGCGGTCATGGCCGCGACGTGCGTCGCTGCTCAGCGCGACGCAGGGTGCTGGTCGACTGGGGCTCCGGCCTGCCCCGCCGCGGCGCCGTTGCCGCCGTCGACGGGCCGCAGGCCGTCGTTGATCGCGTTCTTCAGCACCTGGCTGGCCTTGAACGAGAGCACACGGCGCCCGGAGATGATGATCTCCTCGCCGGTCTGCGGGTTGCGGCCTTTGCGCGGCCGCTTCGCGTTGACGACGAAGTTGCCGAAGCCCGAGAGCTTGACCTTCTCGCCGGCCTCGAGCCGCGCCTTGATGAGCTCGAACACCAGATCGACGACGTCGCTCGCGTCCTTCTTCGACGCCTTCGCCCGCTCGTAGATCCGCTCGACGATGTCTGCCTTCGTCATGTCTCGACCCCGACGCCTTCTACGTCGAAGCGCAACGCGCTTTCAACACCTGGCGTCGCGTCCCGATCAGGCCGCGAGGGCTGCCTTGGCGCGCTCGGCGATCACGCCGAACGCCGCTGCGTCGCGCGCAGCGAGGTCCGCGAGAACCTTGCGGTCCATCTCGATCCCGGCCTTCTTCAGGCCCTCGATGAAGCGGCTGTAGGACAATCCGCACGTGCGAACCGCGGCGTTGATGCGCACGATCCAGAGCGCACGGAACTCGCGCTTGCGGACCTTGCGGTCGCGATACGCGTAGACGAGACCGCGCTCGACGGTCTCGCGCGCCTGCCGGTACAGCTTGCGGCGACCGCCGACGTTGCCCTTGGCGAGCTTGAGGATCTTCTTGTGGCGCTTGCGCGCCTTGGTTCCGCGCTTGACTCGTGGCATGGGCGTCCCTCCTCAGAGATACGGCAGCAGACGCTTGACGCCCGGCGTATCGACCGCCGCGACGATCGTCGAGTGGCGGAGCTTCCTCTTCTGCTTGCGCGTCTTGGCGGACATCTGGTGGCGCGCAAAGGCGTGCGAGCGCTTCACCTTGCCACTTCCGGTGGCCTTGAAGCGCTTCGCGGCGGAGCGATTGGTGCGGATCTTCGGCATGATCTCCCCGTACGGGCTTGTTCAGTGGACCTGAGCCCGGACGGGCTCTTCGACGGCAGCGGAGATGGGCAGGCGCGAGCGCTCCGCGACCTCCGCGACGAATGCTTCGACGGACTGCGCGGGTGCGCCCTGGCTCGCAACGCCGCGCCAGCGTGGCGCGACCGCGCCGGCCGCCGCCTCCTTGTCCCCGACGACCGCGATCACGGGCGTCTTGAGGACTTCGGCAGCACGGATCTTGAACCCGAGCTTCTCGTTGCGCTGATCGACTTCCACGCGAATTCCTGCGGCTTCCAGCTGTCTTCCCACCCGGGCCGCATGCTCCGCGACCCGATCGGTGACGCTTAGCACCCGGACCTGAACCGGTGCCAGCCACAGCGGCAGCGCGCCTCCGGTATGCTCGAGGAGGATCGCGATGAAGCGCTCGATCGAGCCGAGTACCGCGCGGTGCAGCATCATGGGACGGCCCTCGGCGCCATCGGGTCGGACATAGCTGATGCCGAACCGATCGGGCATCGCGCAGTCGATCTGGATGGTCGCGAGCGTCCAGGAACGCTTCAGGGCATCCCGCACGTTGAACGCGATCTTCGGGCCATAGAAGGCGCCGTCACCTGCGCTGACGCTGAACTCGAAGCCCGCACGACGGAGCCCATCCTGGAGCGCCTTCTCGGCCTGATCCCACAGCTCGGGGGAGCCGAGGAACTTCTCCGGACGCGTCTCGACCGCGAGCGAGATGTCGGTGAAGCCGAAGGCGTCGTACACCTCGCGCGTCATCGCGAGGAAGCTCGCGAACTCCTCGTCGAGCTGCTCCGGCGTGCAGAAGATGTGGGCGTCGTCCTGGGCGAAGCCGCGGACGCGGGTCAGACCATTGAGCACCCCGGAGCGCTCGAAGCGGTGCAGCCGCGAGAAGTCCGCCATGCGGATGGGCAGATCACGGTACGACTTCTTGCCCTGCCCGAACAGGTACACGTGTCCCGGGCAGTTCATCGGCTTGATGCCGTACTCCTCCTCGTCGACCGCCACGAGGAACATGTCCTCGCGGTAGTTCTCGTAATGCCCCGAGGTCTTGAAGAGGTCGGTCTTGTAGAGCTGCGGCGTGATGACCTCGGTGTAGCCGTAGCGCTTGTAGAGCTCGCGGACGTACGCGACGAGCGTGTTGTAGACCACCGTTCCGTGCGGGTGGAAGAACGGGATGCCGGGCGCGATCGGGTGCAGTGAGAACAGGTCGAGTGCCGGCCCGAGTCGCCGATGGTCGCGCTTCTTTGCTTCCTCGAGCAGTGCCAGGTGCTCTTCGAGGGTCGCCTTGTCCGCAAAAGCCGTCCCGTAGATCCGCTGCAGCATCGGGTTGCGCTCGTCGCCGCGCCAGTAGGCGCCGGCCACGTGCGTCAGCTTGAAGGCCCCGAGCCGGCCGGTCGACTGCACGTGCGGGCCGCGACAGAGATCGGTGAAGTCCCCCTGCGTGTAGAGCCCGATGGGCTCGTTCGACGGGATGCCGGCGATGATTTCTGCCTTGAACTCCTCGCCGATCGATCGAAAGCGCTCGACCGCCTCGTCGCGCGGCGACTCGCTGCGGACCACCTGGTAGTCGGCCGCCACGATCTTCCGCATCTCGGCCTCGATGCGCTCGAGATCCTCGGGGGTGAAGCCGCGCTCGAAGGCGAAGTCGTAGTAGAAGCCGTCCTCGATCACCGGCCCGATGGTCACCTGCGCCTGCGGGAACAGCCGCTTCACCGCTTGGGCGAGGAGGTGTGCCGTCGAGTGGCGGATGACGTCGAGCCCCTCGGGCGACGACGGTGCGATCGGTGCGAGCTCGCAGTCCGCGTCGATCGGCCGCGAGAGGTCGATCACCTGGTCGCCGCGCCGGGCCGCGATCGCTCCCCTGATCGCGCCGGCCTTCTTCAGGACCGCGGCGGCCGACTCACCGGCCTGGGCGCGAACGGGCTCGTGGCCCGGGATGCGTACGGTGATCTCCGACATGGATCGACCAAGGTGATAGGCGCGGGCGGGATTGAACCGCCGACCCCTTCCGTGTCAAGGAAGTGCTCTCCCACTGAGCTACGCGCCTGCCGGTGGCTGGGACAGCCGTTTCGGGTACCAACGGCCCGTCGGACTGTCAACCGCTCCGCGTCGAAACGAGCGTGGGAATCGCTACTTCGACGGCTCAGACGTTGAAGCGGAAGTGGATCACGTCGCCGTCCGCGACCACGTAGTCCTTGCCCTCGAGGCGCAGCTTGCCGGCCTCCCGGCACTTCGCCTCGGTCCGGTACTGGACCATGGCCTCGTACGGGATCACTTCCGCGCGAATGAAGCCGCGCGCGATGTCGCTGTGGATCTTACCCGCGGCGCCTTGCGCGACCTCCCCGCGCCGGATCGTCCAGGCGCGCACCTCGTCCTCGCCGGCAGTCAGGAAGCTCATGAGGTTCAGGAGCGCATAGGACGCTTGGATGAAGCGGTCGCGTGCCGACTCCTCGAGACCCAGATCCTTCTCGAAGTTCCGCCGATCGTCCGGCTCGAGCTCCGACAGCTCCATCTCGACCTTGCCGGAGATGACGAGGAGGCTCAGCTTCTCGGCTTCCGCGAATTCGCGGACGGTGTCGGGGGCGGGATCCGCGACCGCGGTCTCGTCCACGTTGACCACCGTGAGCCGCGGCTTCAGCGTCAAGAATTGAAATCCCGCGAGCGAGGTCTCCTCCTCGCGCGAAAGGCCAAGATGGCGCAGCTCGGTCTCCGCCTCGAGCGCCTCGCGGATCTTGTCGAGCAGCTCGCGCTCGCGCTCCTTGCCCTTCTCGCGCTTCAGGCGCTCGAGGCGTCGCTCGACGATCGCGAGGTCCGCGACCACGAGCTCGGTCTTGAAGCTCTCGAGGTCGCGCCGCGGATCGGGCGCGGGCTGTGCCGGGTCATCGAACGCACGCACCACGTGCGCGAGCGCATCGGCCTCGCGCATCTGCGTGAGAACGCGTTCGTCGAGCCGGCCGCCCGTCGTCGGCGGATCCGGGAAATCGACGAACGTCATCTCGGCGTAGGTGATCTTCTTCGGCGAGAAGATTTCCGCCAGCGCATCGACGCGCGCGTCGGGAACCTTCAGCACGCCCAGGTTGGGCTTCAGCGCGGCCGACGAGGCACCGAGCCCGACGTCGGCGTGCAAGCCGGTCAGTGCATTGAAGATCGTGGTCTTGCCCGAGCCGGGAAACCCGGCGATGCCCATGCGCACGTCGTGGAGCCTTTCAGCCTGCGTCGCCGGCGAGGAGACCGCGTGCCTGGGCACGGCAGATCGCGACCACCGACTTGGCGTCGATGAGCTCGGCTGCCGCGACCTGTCGCAGCACCTCGGCGACGGGAACGGCGCGGACGTCGGTGATCACCTCGTCCGCGTCGAGATTCTGCTTCGCGGGGGTGAGCCCGCGCGCGAGGAACAAGTGGATGCGCTCGTCGGTGTAGCCGGGCGCCGGGAGGATGGCGCCGAGCTCGATCATCTCGTCCGCACGCATCCCGGCCTCCTCTTCGAGCTCACGGTGCGCGCAGGCGACCGGCGCTTCGCCGGGTCCGAGCGTCCCGGCAGGCACCTCCCAGAGCATGCCGTCCGCGGCGTGCCGGAACTGATGCACCAGCAAGATCTCGCCGCTCGCCGTCAGCGGCACGATCGCCGCGGCACCCGGATGACGGATCATCTCGAGGTCGGTCTCGACACCGCTCGGCAAGCGCACGCGCTCGACGGCGATGTCGAGTACGCGTCCCTTGTGAATCGGTCTGCGAGACAGAACGACGCCGCGTGACATCCGCACGACCTTAAGGATCGCGGCCGACCGCGACAACGATCGTTGCGCGCTTGGGCGTTCCGTACTAGCGCACCGCAGGAGGTACTCGATGGCCCTGAAGCGCGCACTCATCAAGCTGACAGCCGAGGAGCAGGCGGATTTCCTGCGTCGCGGACACACGATCTACCTCGCATCGAACGGCGAGGACGGGTACCCGCACCTGATCGCCATGTGGTACGCGCTCGAGGGCGACACGGTCCTGATGACGACGTTCCGCAAGTCGCAGAAGGTCAGGAATCTGCGTCGCGACCCACGCTGCGCGCTGCTCCTCGAGGAGGGCGCCACGTACGACAAGCTGAAGGGCGTCTTCCTACGCGGCGAGTGCGAGATCATCGAGGACGAAGAGACGACGCTCGCGACGCTCGGGAAGATCGGCGCGCGTGCAGCCGGGTCTGACGTGCCGCCGCCTCGCGAGGCGATGGAGGGCATGCGCGGCCAGGCGCGCAAGCGCGTCACGCTGGTGTTCCGGGCGAGCAAGACGCGGAGCTGGGATCACTCCAAGCTCGGCGGCGCCTACTGAGCCGAAAGCACGAGAGCGCGGCCCAGCATCGCCGGACCGCGCTCTCTTCTCGTGCTCGACAGGTGCGAGTTACTCGGCAGCAGCCTCGGGCAGCACCTTGACGGTGATCGTGGCCTTCACGTCGTGCGCAACGCCCACCACGATGCGGTACGTGCCGAGCCGCTTGATAGGATCGTCGAGATCGATGCGGCGACGGTCGACCTTCACGCCACGTTCCGCCAGGTGCTGCGCAATGTCGAGATTGGTGACCGAGCCGTAGAGCCGGTCTTCCTCGCCCGCGCGGGCGAGAATCTCGACGACGAGCCCGTCGAGCTTGTCCGCCTCAGCACGCGCGAGCTTGCGCTCGCGCTCCCGCTTGATCGCGATCAGGCCCTTCTCGTGCTCGAGTGTGGTGAGATTCTTCCGGCTCGCCTCCACCGCCATGCCGCGCGGCAGCAGGAAGTTGCGCGCGTAGCCGGGCTTGACCTTGACGACCTCGCCCATCGCACCGAGGTGCTCGACGTCTTCACGAAGGATGACTTCCATCGCAGCCTCAGTTGCGGACCAGGTTGAACGGCAGCAGTGCCGTCCCGCGCGCCTGCTTGATCGCCGCCGTCAAGCGTCGCTGGTGCTTCGCGCAATTGCCGGTGATGCGGCTCGGGATGATCTTGCCGCGCTCGGTGATGAAGTTCGAGAGCACCCGAACCTCCTTGTAGTCGAGCGGCAGCGTCTTCTCCGCGCAGAAGCGGCAGACCTTGCGACGTCCACCACGCCGACGGAACAGCCCCTTGTCCTCGGAGCGTCCGCGGCCACCACCGGCCTTGCGGCCCTCACCGGCTGACTTGCTTGGCATCATGACTGGCTCTCAACCTTTCCGTTCAGCTGGCGCTCGGGCTCAGGACAGATCCGGGACATCGGCGTCGACGGCATCGTCCAACGCGAGATCGTCGTTGCGGCGACGCGGCTCGCGGCCGTCGTCGTCACCGTCACCGCCCTCGCTTCCGTCCTCGGAGGTGCCGTCGCGGCGCGGACGATGGAGCTCGAGGGGCGGCCGGTTCGGATCGATCTGCGTCGTCATGTAGCGCAGCACCTGCTCGAAGATGCGCAGGTTGCGCTCGAGCTCGGCGACGGTCGCACCGTCGCCCTTGAAGACGAGCACGACGTAGAAGGCCCGGCGCTGCTTCTTGATCCGATACGAAAGGTCGCGCAGGCCCCATTCGACGACCTGGGTGACCTCGCCACCGTGGCCTTCGATGATCTGCTTCACCCGCTCGATCTGATCCTTGATCGCGGCCTCGCCGATCTCCGGGTGATATGCGATCAGAGCCTCGTAGGAACGCATGCGACCTCCCAAAAGGACCATCCTGTAACAACGAGGGCAGCGCTCCTCAAGCGTCTTCCGCGCCTTCGCGCGACGACGGAGCGGCGGGCCCCGCACGCCGTGCCGAGCCGGGCGGTGCGTGGACCAGCGCCATCGCCGCCTCGATGCCGGCGCGGCCCCACGCGTCGATGCCGGCCAGCGCATCGACGAACGCCATGTCCAGTGCGCGGCGCTCGCTCTCGGCGAAGGCTTCGAGCACGAAGTCCGCGACCGGCATCCCCTCGGGTGGCCGCCCGATTCCGATCCGGAGCCGCGGAAAGTCTCGCGTTCCCAGAGCCTCGACCAGGGACTCGAGGCCGCGATGCCCGGCGGTGCCCCCAGCGCGCTTGAGGCGAATCCGGGCGGGCGGCAGATCGAGATCGTCGTGCGCGACGAGGATCGCGTCGGGCTCGATCCCGAGCTCCGTGGCGAACGCAGCCACGGGCGGGCCGCTGCGGTTCATGTACGCGAGCGGCTCGATCAGGATCGTGCGTTCGCCCGCGAGCTCGATCTCGGCCCAGGCGGCCTCGTGACGGCGAGCAGCCAGCTTTGCTCCGTGCCGACGCGCGAGCAGCTCCACCAGCATGAACCCGGCATTGTGTCGGGTCTCGGCGTACCGGCTGCCCGGGTTGCCGAGCCCGACCACGGCCTTCGGCACGGCCTACTTCTTGGCTTCGGCCTTCTTTGCGGGCTCGGCCTTCTTCGCCTCGGGCTTCTTCGCTTCGCCCTCGCCGGCGGCGCCCGCGGCGGCCTCGGCGCCCTCGCCTTCGGCCTTGGCTTCCGTGGTCGGCGGCAGGACGCTCACGACCGTCTCCGTGTCATCGAGCATCGCCTCGACGCCCTCGGGCAGCTGGAGCTGCCCGACGTGGATCGCGTCGTGGATCGCGAGCGGGCTCACGTCGACCGCGATGAAGTCCGGGATGGCGGTCGGCAGACAGCGGACCTCGATCTCACGGAGGATCGGCTGCAGGATGCCGCCCAGCGCGACGCCGGCCGCCTTGCCTTCGAAGTGCAGCGGCACCCGGACCGCGATCGCCTGGTCGAGCGCCACCTCGTAGAAGTCGGCGTGCACGGGCAGGCCGGTCACCGGGTGGTGCTGGACCTCGCGCAGCAGAACCATGCGCTTGTCGAGCTGTGCGACCGACGAGCGCAGCTCGATGAGGTGCGTGCCTTCGAGATTCGCAATGCGGCGACCGAAGTCGCGGGCATCGACGGAGAGGTTCTGGCCCTCGCTCTTCGCACCGTAGAACACCGCCGGAATGCGGCCTTGCGCACGCGCACGGCGCGCCGGGCCCTTGCCCGTCCCCTCGCGCGGTTCGACCTCGAGTGTCAGCGTTTCCATTTCTCTCTCCGCCTTCTTGGGCTTGCGTCAGAGCGCGACGTCCGGACGCGCTCCTTGAGAGCGCGACGTCGGGCGCGTCAGATGAACAGCGAGCTGATGGATTCCTCGTTGTGCGTGCGCCGGATCGCCTCGCCGATGAGCTGCGCGACCGAAAGCACCTTCACCTTCGGACAGGCACGCGCCTTCTCGCCGAGCGCGATCGTGTCGGTCACGATCAGTTCCTTCATGTGCGAGCGCTCCAGGCGCTCGATCGCCGGACCGGATAGGACCGCGTGCGTGCAGGCCGCGATCACCTCGTGCGCACCGGCTTCCAGTGCGGCCGTCGCGGCGTTGCACAGCGTACCGGCGGTATCGACCATGTCGTCCACGAGGATCGCGAGCCGCGAGCGCACCTCGCCGATGATGTGCATCTCGGCGACCTCGTTCGGGCCCGAGCGCCGCTTGTCGATCACCGCGAGCGCCCCGTCGAGCCGCTTCGCGAAGGCCCGAGCACGCTCGACGCCACCGGCGTCGGGCGAGATGACCGTGCAAGGCTCGCGTCCGATCCGATCGCGCAGATGCCGCAGCAGCACCGGCGTCGCATACAGATTGTCGACCGGGATGTTGAAGAAGCCCTGGATCTGTCCCGCATGGAGGTCCATCGTCAGGACCCGGGACGCCCCGGCCGTCTCGATCAGGTCGGCGACCAGCTTGGCGCTGATCGGGGTACGCGGCGCGACCTTCCGGTCCTGGCGCGCGTAGCCATAGTACGGAACCACCGCCGTGATGCGCCCCGCCGACGCGCGCTTGAGCGCGTCGAGCATGAGCAGCAGCTCCATGAGATGATCGTTGCCCGGCGTCGACGTCGACTGGATCACGAACACGTCGCCGCCGCGGACGTTCTCCTGGATGTCGACGTTGATCTCCCCGTCGCTGAAGCGCCGGGTCTCGACCGTCGCGACCGGTACGCCGAGGTAGGCGCAGATGTCGCGCGACAGCGCCGGGTTCGAGCTACCGGCGAAGATCTTGATGGCGTCCTTGGCGATGTCGCCCCGAAGATTTCCGTCCATCATGAGTGCGCCGACTTCCCGTTCTCCCTCGCCGTCACGAGCTGGGCGGGAAGGATTCGAACCTTCGAATGCCGGATCCAAAGTCCGGTGCCTTACCAACTTGGCGACCGCCCACGCAGGTCGATTGCCCGTGGCTTCTAGCGGTCTCCCCGAGAGCCTGCCAGAGGCCCGGCGGGAACCGTCGAGATACGAAACGCCCCCCGCGCGCGCAAGAAGCGGCGGTCGCGTTGAAAGACACGGGATCTCGCGGTTAAGGACCGGGGTGTCCCCGTCGGAACCGGAAGCGCTGGCGAACCTGGCCGGGTCCATCGCCCGTGAGGCCGGTGCCCTGATCCGCGAGCGCTATGATGCGCCGCGGACGATCGCCACCAAGTCGGCCGCGGTCGATCTGGTGACCGACACCGACCAGGCGGCCGAGCGTATGATCCTCGAGCGGCTCCGGCGTCTGTGCCCCGATCACGCGATCCTGTCGGAGGAATCCGGAGCACTCGACGCACCTGCCACCAGCCACCCGGCGATCTGCTGGGTCATCGACCCGCTCGATGGAACGACGAACTTCGCCCATGGGATCCCGCACTTCGCGGTCTCGATCGCGGCGGTCCGATTGCCCGAGCGGACGGACCGCGCCGCGGCCTTCGACGCGCGCAAGGCGACCCCGTTTGCAGGCGCGGTGTTCGATCCGATGCGCGACGAGCTCTTCGTCGCGCACGCCGGCGGCCGGACGACGTTGAACGGCTGCCCAGTGCGCACGTCGTCCGAGAAGGCGCTCGGGGCGAGCCTCGTCGCCACGGGCTTTCCCTACGATCGTCGCGAGCATGCCGACTTCTACCTCGCGTTCTGGCGGCGCTTTCTGGTCGCGGCACGCGACGTACGCCGCATCGGTGCGGCCGCGCTCGACCTCGCGTGGGTGGCGTGTGGCCGCGTCGACGCATTCTGGGAATGGCGCCTCAAGCCCTGGGACGTCGCGGCCGGTAATCTCCTCGTCCAGTGTGCAGGCGGCACGGTCACCGACTTCGCGGGACACGATCCCGGCGTCGACGCAGAGCAGACGCTCGCGTCGAACGGCGTCCTTCACGAGCAGATGCTCGCGGTTCTCCGGGAGCTCGCGCCCGCGCCGTGACGAATCTCGCCGGCGTCGTGGCGGCGCGACCGGCCGTGTAGTAGGACGATCTCCGCACGCGCCCGTGGTGAAACGGATATCACGAGGGTCTCCGGAACCCTAAGTCCCAGTTCGATTCTGGGCGGGCGCATTCCACACCGACAGCCCGCGAATCTCGGCCGTGCCCGCGCGACGGATCCTGCGGGGTGCTTGACGGTGCCGGGACGGTCGCCCGCCGCTCGTCACCGTGGTGGCGGGTGTCGACCTCTGCTAGGTTCGACGAGACCCGTCGCATGGACTCCGTCCGCTCCCCAGCCCCGCCGCACGTCCAGTTCGAGAACGTGCACATGGCGTTCGACGACCGAGTCGTGCACCGCTCCCTCAGCTGCTCGTTCGCCCGCGGTCGGATTTCGGTCATCCTCGGCGGCAGCGGGTCGGGCAAGAGCACGCTGCTGCGACTCATCGGTGGTCTGGTCCGTCCCGACGCGGGGCGAATCTTGGTCGGCTCGAGCGACGTGACGCAGCTGTCCGAGGCAGAGCTGTTCGACGTACGCACGGGGCTCGGAATGCTGTTCCAGCACGGAGCGCTGCTCGATTCCTTGACGGTGTTCGACAACCTCGCGTTACCGCTGCGCGAGCGGGCCCTGGGCAGCGAAGCAGAGATCGCCGAGCGCGTGCGCGAGCAGCTGTCGTCGGTCGGCCTCGACGGCGTCGAGACGCTCCTGCCCGGACAGCTGTCCGGTGGAATGCTCCGCCGCGCCGCGCTCGCACGTGCGATGATTCTGCGTCCGGAGATCCTGCTGTGCGACGAGCCGTTCTCGGGTCTCGACCCGATCTCGTTACGGCGGATCGAATCGCTGCTGGCGGCGATCAACCAGCGCTCGGGCACGACGCTCCTCGTGGTGTCGCACCACATCGCCTCCACGTTCCGGCTCGCGGACCAGGTCGTGCTCTTGTTGCCCGGACGCAGTGTCTCGGGGACTCCGCGCGATCTGGCGACCAGTTCCGATCCCGAGGTCGCAGGGTTCTTCGACGAAGGATCTCCGACCCAAAGCCCGCTGCTCACCGACGGCGCATCGCGG
The DNA here is from genome assembly GCA_019749875.1 of Candidatus Binatia bacterium. Classification (GTDB taxonomy): domain Bacteria; phylum Desulfobacterota; class Binatia; order UBA12015; family UBA12015; genus VGTK01. Next base: position 17,410 of record JAIEPK010000416.1, read on the forward strand.
CGGATGGACACATGACCGTCGCCGACGCACTCCGTGAGCTGGGCTTCCGTTCGCTGCGCGTCGTGGCGCAGCTCGGGCAGATGCTGCTGTTCGCCCTGGCGATCGGTCGCGCGACGATTCTCCCGCCGTACCGGCTGCGACGGTACCTCGAGGAGATCCACAACCTCGGCGTCCTGTCGCTGGTCATCGTGTGCATCTCGGGCCTTGCGGTCGGAATGGTGCTCGGCCTCCAGGGCTACAACACGCTGGTGCGCTTCGGTGCCGAAGGCTCGCTCGGTGCCGTCGTCGGCCTCTCGCTCATTCGCGAGCTCGGTCCCGTCTTGACTGCGCTGCTGGTGATCGGCCGCGCCGGTTCCGCGACCGCGGCGGAGATCGCGTCGATGGTGACCACCGAGCAGCTCGATGGGCTGCGCATGATGTCGATCGATCCGATGGGCATCGTCGTGTCCCCGAAGGCGAACTCGATGGTCTTCGTCATGCCCATGCTGTGCGCGCTCTTCATCTTGTTCGGCATCACCGGCGCCTACTTCGTCGGTGTCACGCTCATGGGTCTCGACCCGGGCATCTTCCTGTCGAGCCTTTCTTCGTCGATTCGCTTCCGTGACGACATCGTCGGTAGCATGCTGAAGGCATTGATCTTCGGCTTTCTCGCGGGGCTGATCGCGACGTTTCGCGGCTACACGTCGGCGCCGACGGCGGCGGGCGTGAGTGCTGCGACGACGTCGACGGTCGTGCTCAGCTCGGTGGCCGTCCTGATCTGCGACTACTTCGTGACTGCGCTCTGGGGGTTCGACATTTGATGAGCCGATCGCCCATGCGGGATCTGGTGGCGGGCATCTTCGTGCTCGTCGGCATCACCGCCGTCGCCATCCTGGCGTTTCGGGTCGGAGCCAATCCGTTGCTCGACCGCGGCGGTCTGCGGATCTACGCCGTCTTCGACCAGACCGGCGGGCTGAAGCCGCGCGCACCCGTGGAGATCGCCGGGGTGAAGGTCGGACAGGTCGCGGACATCGCGCTCAGTCCAGACTTTCGAGCGCGTGTGGCGCTCGACCTGCGGGACGGGCTGCAGCTGCCGATCGATACCAGCGCTTCGATCGTCACCGCCGGCGTCCTCGGCGACCGCTACGTGTCGCTCCAGCTCGGTGGCGACGACCGCATGCTCGGTCCCGAGGAGGAGATCACGTTCACCGAGTCCGCGGTCATCCTGGAGCGCCTGATCGGCAAGCTGGTGCACAACGCGGGCGTCAACGGGGGTGGGCAGTGAACCGTCGCGCACGGACGTCGCCGCCGCGACTCGTGGCGACGTGGCTGGCGATCGTCGCGTGCTTCGCAGCACCCGCGACGGCCCTGGCCCAGGCCACGTCCGCCGATGCGGTGGCCACGGCAGCGGCGGCGGGCTCGACGAGCGAGACCGCGAGCGACGCGATCCCGGGCAGCAACGATCCCTGGGAGCCGTTCAACCGTTCCATGTTCGACTTCAACGAGGGGCTCGACCGCTGGGTGATCAAACCCGCCGCCGTGGGCTGGGACACCGTCCTGCCCCGGCCGGCCCAGGTGTCGGTGGACAACTTCTTCGACAACCTCAAGTTTCCAGCCCGCTTCGTGAACGACCTGCTCCAGGGCGAGATCGACCCGGCCGCCGTCACGCTGTGCCGCTTCGTCGTGAACACGACCGCGGGACTGGGCGGCTTCATCGACTGGGGCACCGACATGGGTTTGCCCAAGCACAGCGCCGACTTCGGGCAGACGCTCGGACGCTGGGGCGTCCCACCCGGGCCCTACATCGTCTGGCCGGTGTTCGGGTCGTCGAATCCGCGCGATACCGTGGGCATCGCGGCCGACTCGTATCTCGACATCTCGGCGCTGTTCGGCGACATCGCCACGCTCGCTGCGGCGCGCGTGGTGCAGACCGTCAACACGCGCTCTCTGCTTCTCGACGAGGTCGATACCGCGCGCGAGGCATCGCTCGATTTCTACATCGCCGTTCGAACCGCATACTTCGAACGCCGACAGCGCCTCATCCAAGGCTCGTCCGATACCGAGCGCGGCAACGACGATCTGTACTTTCCCGACTACTCGGATCAGGAGGTTCTGCCGTGAAGACGTGGGCGCCGCTCGCGTTCGCATTCGCCATGCTCTGCTCGCTCGCCGTGCAGCCGGCGCCTGCCGGCGCGCAGGACGCGCGGGCGTACATCCAGGAGACGGGCGATCAGGTCCTGGTCGTCTTGAAGAACCAGGGCCTCTCGTCCGAGCAGAAGGTCAAGCAGATCGAGGACATCGCGTATGCGCGCTTCGACTTCGACACCATGGCGCGGCTGGTGCTGGCGCGGAACTGGAGCAAGCTGACCCCGCAGCAGCAGAGCGAATTCGTGCAGGAGTTCCGCCGCCACCTCTCGGTGACCTACGGAAAGAACATCGAGAACTATCGCAACGAGACCATCGAGGTCACAGGCGACCGGGAAGAGGCACGCGGCGACTGGACCGTCAAGACGAAGATCTTGCGCTCGGGCGACGACATCCTCGTCGACTATCGGCTGCGCAAGGTCGACGGGCAGTGGAAGATCATCGACGTCGTCATCGAGCGCGTCAGCCTGGTCGCGAACTTCCGCTCGCAGCTGCAGGACGTGGTCGCGAACAAAGGCGCCGACGAGATGCTGCGCATGCTGCGCGAGAAGAATGCCGCCGGACAGAGCATCCTGCCGAACGACGGCAAGGTCTCGCCCGGCGACACGTCCGCCGCCTCGTCGTGAGCCGATCGCGTTCAGCTGCGCCAGACGACGTGCTGGACCTCGGTGAACTCGTGCATACCCCACATGCCGCCTTCACGGCCGATTCCCGACAGCTTGAAACCACCGAACGGCGCGTTGCCGATGTTTCCGCCGGCGTTGATCCACACGTTGCCGGTGCGTAGCTGGCGGGCGATCTCGACCGCCTTGACCTGGTCGGAGCCGGTGATCATCGCAGCGAGGCCGTAGTCGGAGTCGTTGGCGATGCGGATCGCCTCGTCGACGTCGGAATACGGCGTGACGGTGACGACCGGTCCGAAGATCTCCTCTTGAGCGATCTTGAGCCGGTTGTCCACGTCCGCGAAGATCGTGGGCTCGAGGAAGTAGCCCTTGTCGAGCCCGGACGGGCGCTTGCCGCCGGTCGCCAGCGTGGCGCCTTCGCGCACGCCGCTCTCGATGTAGCCCTCGATCGCGAGCCGGCGCTCCTCACGAACGACCGGGCCCATGAGACAGCTCGGATCGGCCGGGTTTCCGATCTTGACGATGTCGCGGCTGCCGACGAAACCGACCATCTTGTCCACGACCTTGTCGGCGATCGCCTTTGGTACGAGCACGCGCGTGCCCATGGCGCAGCCCTGACCCGAGTGGAAGAAGGTCGGCGCTGCGAGGGTCGGAGCAGCCATGTCGAGATTGTCGCCATCCAGGAGGATGTGGGCAGACTTGCCGCCGAGCTCGAGGTGCACCCGGCGCAGACGGTCGGCCGCCGCAGCGAGGATCCGGCGTCCGACCACGATCGATCCAGTGAAGCTCACCTTGTCGACGGCGGGATTCGACACCAGCTCATGCGAGATCTCGGGATCCTGACCGGTCACCCAGTTGATGACCCCCGCGGGGAGGTCCGCGACGTCCTCGATGAGCTTCGCGACCCAGAGATTCACGAGCGGTCCGTACGGGGACGGCTTCACGACCATGGTGTTTCCGGTCGCGAGCGCCGGGCCGATCTTCTGCGCAAGGACGAAGACGGGGAAGTTCCACGTCGGAATCAGCCCACACACCCCCACCGGGGCGTGGAGCACCATGCTCGTGTTGTTCCAGCTCCCCATCGGGGACTGGATCGGCGGTGCCGGAAGCATCTGTTCGAAGGGGAACTGGATCGCGAGGTCGGCGTAGGTGCGGAAATGCCTGATCGGCCAGTCGACCTGCGTGTCGTGCGAGATCCAGCACGCGCCCGCCTCGGCGATGAGGATCTCGCGCATCTCTTCCTTGCGAGACTCCATCGCGTCGGCGATCGCGTGCAGCACCCGCGCGCGGTCGCGCGGCGTGCTGCGCCGCCAGCTGCCCTCTTCAAAGGCGCGGCGAGCGGCGTCGATGGCCGCTCTCATGTCGTCGCGGCTCGCGTCCGGTGCGTGCCCGATGATCTCCTCGGTTGCAGGATTCGGGACGTCGTACGTGCGACCACCGGTGGCCTCGACCCACCGACCGCCGATCAGCATGCGATCGAAAGAGAATTGCTTGGCGGCGCTCGGCTGGGCTGCGGACGTCATGGGATCTCCTTGTCTCGGTGAAGGTGTCCTTCTCCAGCCGGACGAGGATCCGAGTCAAGCGAGCGATCGATCCGTCAGCGCGCGGGCCAGACGGGACGGCGCTTTTCGAGGAATGCGGCGATTCCTTCCCGTGCGTCGGTGGTGGCTGCGTTCTCGCACATCGCTGCAGATGCGATCCCGTAGGCTTCGCGCTCGTCACGACCGAGCTGCCGGTAGAACGCCCGCTTGCCGAGAGCGATCGTCGACGCGCTCGAAGCCACGATGGTGTCGACGAGCAACTGGATCGCCGCGTCGAGCTCGCCGGCCGGGACGACGCGGTTGACCAGTCCCCAGGCGCTGGCGGTGTGCGCGTCGATGGGCGTCCCGGTGAGGAGCATCTCCATCGCCCGCTTGCGACCGACGCTGCGCACGATCGGAACCGCTGGGGTCGAACAGAAGAAGCCGATGTTGATCCCCGGGGTCGCGAAGGACGCCGCCTCCGATGCGACGGCGAGATCACACGCCGCGACCAGCTGGCACCCGGCCGCCGTGGCGACGCCATGCACCCGCGCGATCACCGGCTGCGGGATCTCCTGCAACTCGAGCATCACGCGTGCGCAGGAGGCAAAGAGATCGTCGACGAATTCCGGTGCGGCCGATCGAATCTCTCGAAGGTCGTGTCCGGCACTGAATGCCGGCCCGTTTCCGCCCAGGATGATGACCCGCAGCTGGGGATCTGCCGCACACGTCTCAAGCGCCGCGTGGAGCTGGTCGAGGAGCGCCCTCGACAGTGCGTTGCGCTCGCGGGGACGATTCAGCGTGACGCGGGCGACAGGCCCATCGATCTCGAGGGTGACCAGAGCAGTTGGTGGCTCGTTGACGTCCGATTTTCCAGACATGCTGTCCGATCCGACGGAATCCCCCTACCAGGCAAGTCCGCTCCGGATCAACTCTTACTGCGAACTAAAGTTTTCAGTGGCCGATGTCTCGTCCGCGATACACTAGATCGGTTAGCTTACACCGGAGCCGGAGGGCGAGAAACTCGGAGAGCGCGGGATACGAGACCTCGGAGCGTCACTTCGCGCGTCCGACCAAGGCGACGTCGAGCAGCATCTCGTCCGGGTCACGGGCTTGCAGATCGTCAAAAAACATCGCCGTGCCGGAAGGATACGAGCGCGAGCGGAGATCGCCCTCGCCTGGCGCGGTCGGGATCCATCGTTCGCGGATGGGATTGCGACGACCGCTCGGGTCGACGGAGACGGAGGAAGCACGTCGGACGTTCAACATCGAGATCACCCCGTGGGCTATTGCGTACTCTGTCGACTCAGCAAGATCGGAGCCGAAAGGATACACAGTCACCTTCACCGGGGGAGTCGTCGATGGGTGTCCGCGGGGGCAGACTCGATCAGAGAGCTGCTGGGGCGGAGGTCTCGCCGAACATCCGGGGTGCTGCGGTCGCATGCGCCGGTTCGGATCGACGGCACTCGACGAGGAGCGTCTTGATCGTTCGGTGGCAGCCACCGCAACCATCGCCAGCTCCGCACGCCTCGGTCACCTGCTGGCGCGTGCGTGCGCCGCCTTCGATGCAGGCGCGTACCTTCTTGTCCGAAACCCCTTGGCACAGACAAACGACCATGGATCCAGGAATGTCGGAAATGAAAGTCAATTTCAAGAGGAATTCGACGGCTCAATGAAAATCATGCGAGCTGGGCGTGTCCCCCGGAGAAAACCCCCACATCTTCGCGACCTTGAGGTGGACCACGCCTTCGTGCCGCTGCACCGTTCCCTCGACGATGAGCAGGGCGGCCGTATGCAGAAGAACACGATATTGCGCGAAGCAGTCGGGCATCACGACGGCGTTTCCCGTCCCCGTCTCGTCTTCCAGGGTGAGAAAGCAAATTCCCTTCGCGGTTCCCGGACGCTGCCGGACGATCACCAGGCCGGCGGTGCGGAGTCGTGCGCCGTCCGGGGCCTCCCGAAGTCGATCGAGCGCGCTCACCTCACGCCGCCGGAGCGCAGCCCGGAAGTGCGCCATGAGATGCGGCCCCGTCGTCATGCCGCTCGACCGATAGTCGGCCAGCGTCTCCTCCAGCGGCGACATCGGCTGCCCAGGTTGATCCCTCTCCGCGATCTCGATTCCAGCCAGCAGCGGCTCGCGGTTCGGTGCCAGTCCACGCACCTGCCACGCGGCGGCGCGCCGAGAGTGCGAGAATGCTCCGAGTGCTCCCAGATCGGCGAGCGTCGCGAGCTCACGCTCGACGAGCCGCGTACGCGCAGCGAGATCGGCGAGCCCCTCGAATGGTCGATCCGCACGTGCCCTCACGATCGATCGTCCGGCCTCTTCGCGCAGCCCGCGCGCGAAGCGCAGGCCGAGCCGGACCGCGGCACGACGGCGCCGTTGACCGTCCCTTCGATCCCTCTCTCGGCGCTCGATCGTGCAGCACCAGTCGGAGCTGGTGGCGTCGATGGGCAACACCTCGACCCCGTGACGCTCGGCATCCTTCACCAACGTCGCGGGATGATAGAAGCCCATCGGCCATGCGTTGAGCAGCGCGCAAAGAAAGGCCTCGGGATGATGCGCCTTCAGATACGCCGACGCGTACGCGATCAAGGCGAAGCTCGCTGCGTGCGATTCCGGAAAGCCATACAGGGCAAATGAAGTGATGCTGCGTACGATCTCGTCGGCGGCATCACCGACGATGTCGTGTGCGGCGAGGCCGTCGCGCAGCTTCTGCTCGATCGAACGCATGCGCTGCACGGAACGCTTGAAGCCCATCGCGCGACGCAGCTCTTCCGCCTCACCACCGGTGAAGCCAGCGACGGTCATGGCCACGCGCAGGAGCTGCTCCTGGAAGAGCGGGACACCGAGCGTACGACGCAGGATCGGCTCGAGGAGCGGGTGGGGATAGCGGATCTCTTCCCTGCCGGCACGGCGATTCAGATACGGATGCACCATCTGTCCCACGATCGGCCCGGGACGGATGATGGCGACCTCGACGACGAGATCGTAGAACGTCTTCGGCTTGAGCCGCGGCAGCGTCGCCATCTGCGCACGCGACTCGATCTGAAAGACGCCGATGGTATCGGCACGACGGATCATCTCGTAGGTTCGCGCATCGTTCTGCGGCATCTTCGCGAGGTCCAGCTCGACACCATCCGCATCGCGCGCCAGCGGGATGGCTTCCTCGAGCACCGCCATCATGCCGAGACCGAGGAGATCGATCTTGATCAGCCCGAGATCCGCGCAGTCGTCCTTGTCCCACTGCACGACGGAGCGACCGGGCATCGTGGCGGGCTCGAGCGGGACGATCTCGTCGAGGCGTCCGGCCGCGACGATCATGCCGCCGGAGTGCTGACCCAAGTGTCGCGGCAACCCCTGGAGCTTCTCCACACAATCGACCAGCAGGCGCACTCTCTCCGACGTCACGTCGACGCCTGCGGACGCGAGCTGCGCCTCGAGCACGTCGCGTTGATCATGGAACCCGTGGTGCGCGAGCAGCTTGCTGAGCCGCTCGATCTCCGGCTCGGCGAAGCCGAGGACCTTGCCGGCTTCACGAAGCGCACTGCGCACGCGATAGGTGATCACGTTCGCGGTCATGGCGACGCCGGAACCGATGGTACGCGCCTGCCCGGCCGGCGTCGGGCCCCGAGGCCCATAGCGTCGGTAGACGTACTGAATCACTTCCTCACGGTGGTCGCCCGATGGCAGGTCGAGGTCGATGTCCGGCCATTCGCCCCGCTCCTCGGACAAGAAGCGCTCGAAGAGCAGCTCCATCCCGACGGCATCCACTGCGGTGATGCCGAGCGCGTAGCAGACGGCGCTGTTGGCCGCAGAGCCTCTTCCCTGGACGAGGATGCGGCGCTCGCGACAGAAGCGGACGATGTCCCAGACGATCAGGAAGTATCCAGCGAGGTCGAGCTTCTCGATGATGTTCAGCTCGTGCTCGAGCTGGGTCGAGACCCGGCCCTCGAGCTTTGCTCCGTAGCGATCGCGAGCCCCTTCGTAGGTCAACGCACGCAAGCGCCCGATCGGAGTTTCGCCGGGTGGCAGCGGGACCTCCGGAAAACGATAGCCGAGATCGTCGAGCGAAAATTCGCATTGCTCCGCAATGTCGAGCGTCGCCGAAACGGCACGCGGAAGATCACGAAAACGAGCGGCCATCTCGCGCGGTGAGACCAAGGAGCGCTCCGCATTCGGCAGCAGAACCCGTCCGGCGACGTCCAGCCGCGTATGCCGTCCGAGGCAGCAAAGGACGTCGAGCACGGGCTGCTCGCAGCAGCGCGCCATGCGTACGTCCCCCGTCGCCACGATCGGAAGACGCAGCCTCGCCGCGACGTCCTGCAAGACGCGCGTACGGCGTTCGACCTGAGGATCGATGCTCCGCTGCAGATCGATCCAGAGACGGTTGCCGAACGTGCCCTGCAGCCGTCTTCCGATACGCAACACGGCGAGCTCGTCCCTCGAGCGCAGTGTCTCGAGCAAGAGGCTCCGGTCGCCTCCCGCAAGGCAGATCAGCCCTGCGGAGTGGTCCTCGACCTCGTCGAGATGGACCAGCGACTCCCCTTTCGCCGCTCTCGCCCGACCACGCGTGATGAGCTTGCACAGATTTCGGTATCCCACGCGCGACGCAGCGAGCAGCAGCACCCGCCCCGTACGCTTCGCGTCACGACCGTAGGCGATGGTGACCTCGGCGCCTACGATCGTCCGCACGCCGTGAGCCTTGCCCGCCTTCCAGAACCGGGGAGCCCCGTAGACGCCGTCGCGGTCCGCCAGTGCGAGGGCCGCATGTCCGTGGCTCGCAGCGATCGCGATCAGATCCTCGGGCGTGGAGGCCCCTTCGAGAAAGGAAAAGGCGCTGCGACAACGCAGCTCCACATAGGGCGCATGGATCGACACGGGACATCGATCTTCGCCCTTCGTTCGCCTTCCGGCAAGAGGGTCGAGGCGTGCCCCCTGCCGTCCACCGTCTTGCGCTGCGAGCTCCGTTCCGCGTTAGCTCGCCCCATGTCACAGCTCCATCATCTGTCGATCGCCGACCTCGCGGCGCTCGTACGCGCCCGTCGGGTCTCACCGCTCGAGCTCGTGGAGCACGCGCTGCGCCGCATCGATGCGCTGAACCCGAGCCTCAATGCGTTCACCACCGTCGCATCCGAGCAGGCGATCGAGGAGGCCCGCCTCTTGACCGACGAGATTGCGCGGGGGCATTGGCGGGGGCCGCTCCACGGCATCCCGATCGGCGTCAAGGACCTCACCGATACCGCCGGCATCCGCACCACGTATGGCTCGCGCCTGTTCGCGGACCATGTGCCGGTTGCCGATGCCGAACCCGTCGCGCGGCTTCGTGCGGCCGGTGCCGTGGTGGTCGGGAAGACGGCGACTCACGAGTTCGCTTTCGGTGCGACGACCGACAACCCGCATTTCGGGCCGAGCCGAAACCCCTGGCAGCTCGAGTGTGTTCCGGGTGGCTCGAGCGGTGGGGCCGGTGCCGCCGTCGCCGCAGGGCTGGTCCCCCTGTCGACCGGAAGCGACACCGGGGGATCCATTCGCATCCCGGCAGCTGCATGCGGCTGCGTCGGCTTCAAACCGACACATGGCAGAGTGAGCCTACGCGGCACGTACCCGCTCGCCCCGAGCCTCGATCACGTGGGACCGATCGCCCGCAGCTCCCCAGACTGTGCCCTCGCGATGAACGTGCTGTCCGCGTTCGACCGAGAGGATCCTTGGTCGAGGCGATTCACGCGGGAAGACTTCAGCGTCGGGCTGGAGAGGCCTCTGCGCGGCACACGGATCGGCGTCGACCGCTCGCACTGCCCCGCGCCGCTCGGCGACGCGGCGTCTGCCGCGCTGGACCGGGCACTCGCGGTCGCAGCCGAGAGCGGTGCGGAGATCATCGATGTTCACCTTCCCGATGCGGCCGAGGTGACGCTCGCGACCAGCATGCTTCTCCTCGCAGAGGCGCATGTGCAGCATCGCGATCAGCTCGCGGCGCACCGACCGGAATATGGGCTCGACGTCCGGGCACAGCTCGATGCAAGTGCGGCGGTCGACGTCCCCGGCTTGGTCCGTGCGCTTCACGCGCGAGAGCGGATCACGCGACAGATCGAGTTTCTCTTCGAGCAGAAGATCGATGCCTTCGTGCTGCCGACGATGGCAGTGACCGCACCGCGCATCGACGCGACGACCGTGCAGATCGGCGAGCTCGAGATCCCCGTCGGGATGGCACTCGCGTCGTTCACGCTGCTGGCCGATCTGACCCGGCTGCCCACGATCGCGATTCCATGCGGTCTCGCTCGAGACGGTCTGCCGACGTCCGTCCAGCTCACGGGCCCCTACGGAGCGGACGCAAACGTCGTCCGGATGGGCCATGCGATGGAAAGTGCGCTGTGGCCACCGAGCGAGCGACGACCGCCGGCAAGCAGTCTCGCCCTCACCTGACGCGGTCGTCGCCTGGCTGCGGTGTCCCTGGCGACGTCAGGGCTTGGGCGAAGACTCGGCCTGCGCTGCCCCAGTCACGGCCGCCGCCGCGGTCGCCGCCGGCGCCGGAGCAGGCCCGCCGCCCGCCGCCCGAGCGTCGATGACCTTCCCCTCCGCATCACGAACGCGAATCGTCTTGTCGCCCACGACGAACGCGGTTGCGATCAAGATCGGCCGATCGCTCTTCAACATCGTCCCGTCGACCACGACCTGCTCGTCGGCCTTCAACGACAAGCCGAGCTGATCGCAGACCTCCTCCGGTGCGACGAGGACCGTGACCGGCTCGCCGTCCTTGCGTTCGACGAGCAAACGCACGGGTCCCTTCTTGCCCCGCGACGAGCGCATGATCTTGCCTTCGATGCGCTTCGGGGGACCTTGCGTGGAAATCATCGGGACCCGAAGCCGCTCCGCAGCGGGCGGTGCCTGCTGGGCGAATGCCTCGCGGCAGCAGAGTACGGTTGCGACGCAGACGACGAACGCCCACGTCACGGCGCTCACGCGCCGCCCATGGCTCCTCGTCTTCCATTCCTTCGACAACGATTTCCTCGTCGACCGAATGATCACGGCTATCCCTCCACCTTCTTCTCACACGACCGCGTCGCCCAAGAACCGCAAGATGCGCTCCGTTCCGTCACCGAGAATCGCTGGCCCGTGGCTCGGAGCAACGTCCTTGCATCCGAGCTTCGCCAACCGTACGAGAGACGCTCGCGCGCCGGCGCGATTCGACGTCATCCCCGGCACGGGATCGTAGCCAATCGCGCCATTGACGTTGAAGAGCGCGTCGGCACAGAGGAGCACCTCGTCTCTCTCGTGCCACAGCGCGATCTGCCCCGGGGTATGCCCGGGCACCGCGATCACGCGCAACCCATGCACGACGTCGCCGTCGGTCACGGTCTCGTCGACGCGGATCGCATCGACCCGACGCCCCTGGGTCCAGTGATTTACCGCGAGAACGAGGCGAGGCAGCAGGCCGTTCGCAGCATGGCTCAGCGACTTCCCTTGGACGAACGCCTTCTCCGGCTCGGAAGTAAGGATCCGGGCATCGCAATGGCGCGCGATGAACGCTGCACCGCCAATATGATCCACGTGGGCGTGGGTCAGCACGATGTCCGTGATCCGATTCGGCTGCGGCAACGACTCCGCTGCCGTCAGGATCGCGTAATGCCATCCCGGGAAGCCGGCATCGACGAGAAGCAGACCCGTCTCGTGGCGTACGAGGAACACGGCGACTTGGAATCGTCCGTGCAGGTCGACCGCTGCAATGTGGCGGCTGATCGGTCGCAGTCGCGCGACAGGCATCGGTACCGGATAGATTTCGGCGCTGCGCGCAGCAACCGCGGCGGTTCAGCTTCCGGTCGAAGCTCTGCTCGCGACGGTCGCGAGGGTCTCGGCAACAACGTCGCGCAAAGCCGCTGGCGCGCACGGCTTCGTGAGGTACCGCTCGCACCCGGCTGCGAGCGCTCGTTGCTGAACTGCTTCTTGCGTCAGCGCACTCAGCGCCACGACGGGAATCGTGGCGAGCGCCGGACTCGCTTTCAGCTGTCTCGCGACTTCGACTCCGTCCATTCCTGGCAACGTCATGTCGAGCAGCACCAGGTCGGGCACCAGTCGTATGGCGACATCCAGCGCCTCTGGACCGTCACCCGCCTCGACGACCGTGTACCCGTCCCGACGAAGGGTCCCTGCCACGAGTCCCCGAATCTCGCGGTCGTCGTCGACCACGAGAACCCTCTGCTCGCGCACTCCCATGCAATCCCTCCCACGCTTCTCGCTCCTCCAGTGCATCCCTGCACCGCGTCAGCTCCCCCCAAGAACGATGCTGACGAATCTGCGACGACGAGGAACGTCGGCGATCCTGCAGCAATCG
>JAIEPK010000155.1 GCA_019749875.1 Candidatus Binatia bacterium
CACGCCGCTCGCCAAGGCCGCGGTCGCGCCGACCATCGCGCACCGCGTGGTGCCGCACTACCCCGAGACGGCGCGCATGCGCGGCATCGAGGGCCAGGTCGTCATCGAAGCCGTGATCGCGCGCGACGGCACCGTCGAGCCCGGCGTCAAGATCATCCAGTCCATTCCCGCCCTGGACGAGGCCGCCATCGAGGCGTTCCGCCAGTGGCGCTTCACCCCGGGACGCGACGCGAGCGGCAAGCCGCTGCGCGTGATCCTGCAGGCTCCCGTTCGCTTCGTGCTCCGCTGAGGGCCTCTCTCGAGGAAGGCTTCATGCAGTTCTCCATCGTCGATCTCTGGCTCGCGACCGGCCCCGTCGGCAGGCTCGTCGTCCTCACGCTGCTCGCGATGTCGATCGCGTCGATCTCGGTCGGCACCGAGCGCCTGCTCGCGCTGCGGCGCGCGCGACGTCTCTCGGCCGAGTTCCTCGCCGCGTGGCGCGACCGCGAAGAGCGTCCGTGGAGCGGTGCCGTCGACGTCGCACCGGGTCCCGCCGATGCGTCACCCGCGGCGATCCTGCTGCGCGGCCTCGGCAACATCCTCGATCAGGGCATGCCGCAGGAGATCGCGGAAAAGGCCTACGACCGGACTACCCGACGCCTGCTGCTCGCCTCGAGCGCACAGCTCCGCCGCGGCCTCGGCTTCCTCGCGACCGTCGGCTCGACGGCGCCGTTCATCGGCCTCTTCGGAACGGTGCTCGGCATCGTCAACGCGTTCGCGCAGATGGCGTCGACCGGCCAGGGCGGCCTCGCCGTGGTCGCGGGCGGCATCGCGGAGGCGCTGGTGACGACCGCGCTCGGCATCCTCGCCGCGATCCCGGCCTTGTGGATGTACAACAGCCTGAGCGGCGGCATCGTGGCGCTCATGACCGAGATCGAGTGCGCCGCGGAGGAGCTCGCGGTGTCGGCGCTCGGTGCGGAGTACGCGGCACCGCTGCCCACGCCGCGACTCGTGCGGCGCGCCGCCGGCGGCCGGAGCGACGCGCGATGACCGGCCCGACGATCGACGACGGCGGCTTCCGCGCCGAGATCAACGTCACACCGCTGGTCGACGTGGTGCTCGTGCTGCTGGTGATCTTCATGGTGGTGACGCCGCTCATGAAGCAGGAGCAGCCCATCGACCTGCCGATCACGCGCGCGAGCCGTCCGGCCGAGGACACGCGCCAGCTCACGCTGACGATCGCCGCCGACGGCGGCTTGACGCTCGACGGTGCCGCGATCGCGCAGGACCGGCTCGGCGAGCGGCTCGAGGCGGTGTTCGCGGGACGCGAGGACCGCACGGTCTTCCTCGCCGCCGACAAGAGCCTGCCCTACGCGACCGTGGTGGAGGTCATCGACGCCTGCCGCGCGGCCGGCGTGTCGGCGATCGGGCTCGTGACCCAGAAGGCACCGCCCGCGGGTGCTTGACGCGGCGTCCGCGCGCTCGCGCTGGTCGATGCACCCGCGCCGCGGGCGAGCACGCAGGCCGCGGCTCGCCGTGCAGCGCTCGCTCGCCGCCCTCGCGCTCGCCGCGCTCGTTCTGTACGGCATCGCTGCGGACGGGGTGGCGATGGCGATCGAGGGTGCACGGCGCGACGCCGACGGCAGGTTTCTCAACACGGCGGGCGAGCTCGGCTTCGCCGACCCGACGGTCACGCTGCCGTTCTTCGCGCGCCGTCTCGGCTCGATGCTCACCGGGCGCAGCGGGCACCCCGAGACGGTCGCCAACGACGGCGCGTTCCTGCGCGAGAACGCCCGCCACAGCGTGCCGACCGTGACCTGGATCGGGCACGCGACCCTGCTCGTGCAGATGGACCACGCGAGCTTCCTGACCGACCCCATCTGGTCCGACCGCGCGAGCCCCGTCGGCTTCACCGGACCGAAGCGCGCGCAGGCGCCCGGCGTCGAGATCGAGGATCTGCCGCCGATCGACTTCGTGCTCGTGTCGCACAACCACTACGACCACCTCGACGTCGACACGCTGGCGACGCTCGCGAAGCGCGACCCGCACACGCTGTTCGTCGTGCCGCTCGAGAACGCGGTCACGCTGCGCGACGCCGGCGTGTCGAACGTCGTCGAGCTCGACTGGGGCGCGTCGGTCGAGATCGCGGGCCTGCGCGTGACGTGCCTGCCGACGCAGCACTGGAGCGGCCGCGGCCTCCTCGACCGCCGCGTGACCTTGTGGGGCTCGTACGCCGTCGCCGGCCCCGAGCACCGCTTCTACTTCGCGGGCGACACCGGCTACTTCCCCGGCTTCGCCGAGATCGGCGCCGCGCACGGCCCGTTCGACCTCGCCGCCATGCCGATCGGCGCGTACGCGCCGGCCGAGATGATGCAGCACTGGCACATGAACCCGGAAGAGGCGCTGCAGGCGAGCCGCGACGTGCGCGCGCAGCGCATCGTGCCGATCCACTTCGGGACGTTCGACCTGAGCGACGAGGAGCCCGACGAGCCGCCGCGGCGTCTGCTTGACGCGGCCGCCGCGGGCGGGATGGCGCGCGAGGACGTGTACCTGCTGAAGATCGGCGAGACGCGCGCGTTCTAGTCCGGCCGCGCCTCTTCGCCAGCGACCGCGCGGCGGGCATTCCGCGGTGCTCCGGACAGCAAAGGACGCGGCGTTCGCCCGCGCTCCGGCAGAACCGCTCATCTTTGCCATTGCACGGTCGTGCCGGATGGGGTGTGGTGGTCTCGTGGGTGCGCTTGACGACGAGTCGTGCCGGGGAGGTGAAGTGCCAGCAAGGTGGGCACGGGTGTCTCGTCGAAGGGACCGCGCATGAACGACTTGACGCCCATCGTCTGGTCGGCGGAGTTCAGCGTCGGCGTTCCCGAGTTCGACCGGCAGCACCACCAGATCATCGACGTGATCAACCGGATGCTCGCCTCGCGCGAGACGTCGCCGCACTCGGAGACCGTATCGGACGCCCTCGACGAGCTGAGCCGCTTCGCCGACCGCCACTTCAAGGCCGAGGAAGCGTTCCTCACCGAGCGCAACTACTCCGCACTGGAGGAGCAGAAGGCGAGCCACCAGCTGTTCCGGCGGCGCACCCTCGAGCTGTGCCAGATGGCGCTCGAGCATACGTCGTCGACGCCGTCCGAGCTGCTCGCGTTCGTGCGCGGCTGGTGGGTGCGGCACATCCTCGAAGCGGACCGGCGCTACGCGCGCGAGCTCGGGCTGCTGCCGGGCTGAGGCTGGCCGCTCGCGGAGCGCGGCCCGACGCCGCGCCAGCGCTGCAGCGAGAGATCGGCGCGCGCCGCGCCCGGCAGGTAGCAGCCGCGGTCGAGCGGACGCAGCTCGATCGCGACGTCGAGGTAGAACGCGACGTAGCTCAGCACCGAGTGCAGGTCCGAGAGGCGCCTTGGGGTGCGCGACCAGCGCGCCGAGCAGCGGCTCGGTGCGGCTCAGGTGGTTCTCGTCGTCGTCGCGCACGACGGCCTCGCTGACGTCGAACACGCGGTGCGGGTACGCCGTCTTCGCGTCGGCGAGACGCGCCCATTCTGATCGGAGTCATCGGCCTCGCTCCCGGGCACCTCGCAGACGACCGCGGGCGGGCTTGGACAAGGTCGCTCGGGACCCGGCGTCGCGGTATCAGGGGCGCCATGAAGATCACGACCGAGCCGGTGGAGATCGCCGGGGTTCGCTGCCTCGTCGCCGCCCCCGCGCAGAAGTCCGCGACCGGGCGATTCCCCGCGATCCTCGCGTACTCCGACATCTTCCAGCTCACGCCGCCGCACGTGCGGATCGTGCAAAGACTTGCAGGCTACGGCTTCGTCGTGGTCGCACCCGAGATCTACACCCGCATCGAGCCCGCCGGCACGGTGCTGGACTTCGAGAAGGATCGCGAGCGCGCGCTCGCCGACGCCGAGAAGGTCGCGCTCGCGGACCTCGACCGGGACGTGCGCGCCGTTCTCGCCGCGGTGGCGCAGCGCAGCGACGTCGAGCCCACGAAGATTGGTGTCATCGGCTGGTGCTTCGGCGGGCACGTCGCGTTTCGCGCCGCGATGTTGCCGGAGGTCAGGGCGACGGCGTGCTGCTACGGCACCGGCATCCACAACGGCGAGCTCGGCGCGTCCAGGGACGCCGGCTCCCTCGAGCGCGCGCACGAGATCCGCGGCGAGCTGCTGCTCGTCTGGGGACGGAACGATCCGCACATCCCGGCCGACGGTCGCGCGCGCATCCACCGCCGGCTCGACGAGGCCGGCGTGCGCTTCGAGGCGCGCCTCTACGACGCCGAGCACACGTTCATGCGCGACGAAGGCGCTCGCTACGATGCCGAGGCGTCGGATCGCGCGTTCGCTGCCGTGCTCGATCTCTTCCGCCGGATGTAGCTTCGCGCCGGTGACCGCGCTCGCCGGCTAGCGTGCGTCGGGGAGAGCGCTGATGCGCAGCTCGAGGTACGAGGCGGGCATCTTGACGCCCCAGCGCTCGAGGACCTCTGGGTGCAGCTCGCCGAGCATGCCGACGGACTTGCCGTCGAGCACCAGCTCCGCACCGCGGCCCGGCAGGAAGCAGCCGCGGTCGAGCGGCCGCAGCTCGATCGCCACGTCGAGGTAGAACGCGACGTAGCTCAGCACCGAGTGCAGGTCCGAGAAGCGCGCCTCGGGGTGCGCGACCAGCGCGCCGAGCAGCGGCTCGGTGCGGCTCAGGTGGTTCTCGTCGTCGTCGCGGACCACGGCCTCGCCGACCTCGAAGACGCGGTGCGGGTACGCGGTCTTGGCGCTGCGCTCCTCGACCGCGAGCAGCGACGCGAGCAGCGTCGGGCGCAGCGCCGCGTAGCTCTCGCTCATCGGGTTCTCGATCGCGACGACTTGCGAACCGTCGAGGCGGAGCCGCTCGGTGATGTCGACCTTC
Source organism: Candidatus Binatia bacterium (assembly GCA_019749875.1). GTDB lineage: Bacteria > Desulfobacterota > Binatia > UBA12015 > UBA12015 > VGTK01. The sequence goes on from JAIEPK010000155.1 coordinate 4,867, forward strand.
GAGCACAGGACGTTGGCGATGATCTCCTCGAAGCCGAGGCCGATCATCAGCTCGCGGACCTTGTCCTCGAGGAGCGTCAGGGTCGCGAGGCGGCCCGGTGTGAAGCGCGCCGGCCAGATCGGCTCGAGCGTGTTGACGCCGACGACGACCGCGAGGTCCTCGATGGCGTCGACCGGGTGCATGTAGTCCTGGCGGTACGGCGGCGTGCTGACGCGCGTCGTGTGCTTGGCGGTCGCGCTCTTCGCGACGTCGCAGCCGTAGGCGCGGAGCTGCTTCGCGATCTCGTCGTGCGAGAGCTCGCCGCCGAGCAGGCGGTTGAAGTCGTCGTTCGGGACCTCGACCTCGTTGGGCAGCGGGTACGGCGCGCGCACCTCGCGACCGAACGGCGTGTCGAACGGGTACTCGACGACCATCGGCTCGATGGTCCAGCCGCGGTCTTCCAGGTCGACGGCGAGGATGTTCTCGACCAGCAGCACGCTCCGGAGATCCGTGCCGGTGGCCTCGACGAAGAGCTCGGTGTCGCCCGCGACAACTTCACCGATGGCGCGCGAGTTGATGATCGGCGGGAAGGACAGGATCTGGTCGTTCGCGTCCTGCAGCAGCGGCACCAGCGGCTTGCCGGCGAGGATGTGCGCGTACTCCTTGCCCTTCGGGTGCTGCTCCAGGATCTGCGCGAGGTTCAGCTCGTCGTCCATGCCGAGCGGGACGAACTTCGCGGTTCTGGGATCGACCATCCGGTAGTGCACCGGGAACGCGATCTTCTGCGCGCGGTAGATGCCGACCGAGACCGTCTTCCGCTTCGCGCCGTAGCCGTCGCAGAGCTTCTCCTGCGATTGGATCAGCTCGGCGAGCGACGCGTCGGTGACCGCGGGTCCGCGCGCGATGAAGCCCGCGACGTACGGGCGGATGTCGGCGGCCTTCGCGTCGGCGAGGATCTTCTTGCCGCCGGGTGTGGCAGCGAACGCAGCGTGCGTCTCCGTCTTGCCGCGCCGGCGCGCGCGGATCTGGCGCGCGATGCCGGCCGCGGACCACAGGTCCGGACGGTTGGTGTCGTTGAGCTCGATGCGCGTGCGGCCGGTGGTCGGGTCCGGGCCCTTGAACTCGCCCTTCACCAGCTCCAGGTCGTCCTCGATGCGCGCGGGCTGATAGCCGTCGCCCACCAGCGCGTAGAAGTCGTCGAGGTCCACGAGAATCGTCGGCATCGTCGTCGCTCGCTCGTCTAGCCGAGGATCGGGCTCTTGCGGCTGCGCAGGAAGTCCAGGTCGGGCGAGAACAGATCGCGGATGTCGTCGATGCCGAGCGCGACCATCGCCATGCGGTCGAGGCCGAGGCCCCACGCGATGACCGGAACGTCGATGCCGAACGGCTTCGTGACTTCGGGGCGGAAGATGCCGCCGCCGCCCAGCTCCATCCAGCCGATCTTCGGGTGGCGCATGTGCGCCTCGACACTTGGTTCGGTGAACGGGAAGTAACCGGGAGTGAAGTACATCTCCTCGGCGCGCGCGATCTCCAGGCCGAAGAGCTTCATCAGGCCCAGCAGGTGGCGGAGGTGGACCTCCTCGCCGAGGACGATGCCCTCGATCTGGAAGAAGTCCGGCGCGTGCGTGGCGTCGACGTCGTCGAAGCGGAAGCAGCGCGCGATCGCGAAGTACTTGCCGGGGATGTTCGGGTTCTTGCCGAGCTGTCTCGCCGAGAGTGCCGTGCCTTGCGATCGCAGGATGAGTCTTCTGGTCGCGTCCCGGTCGAAGGGATAGCGCCAGCCGATGGATCCCGTCGCGCCGCCGTTCTCGTGCGCCGCGGCGACGTTGGAGGCCGCCGGCTCCGGCAGGTCCTTCGCGCGCGGCATGCCCTCGACGAAGTAGACGTCGTGGATCGCGCGCGCCGGGTGGAACTGCGGCATGAAGAGCGCGTCGTTGTTCCAGAACTCCGACTCGACGATCGAGCCGCGCATCTCCTCGAAGCCGAAGGAGATCAGCTTGCGGCGGACGGCGTCGAGGAACTCGCGGTAGGGGTGTCTTCGGCCGCCCGTGCTGCGTGGGGGCGGGATCTGGAGGTTGTAGGCGCGGAACTTCACGTTCCGCCAGGAGCCGTCGCGCAGCATCTCGGGCGTGAGCTGCGAGACCTCGTCGGCGACGTCGCCTGCTTTGGCTGCGAGGTCCCTGCCGAGGGCCGTGAGCTGGAGGGTGCGGCGCTTCTGCTCGCCGCGGCGGATGCCGAGGGAGGCCTTGCCGGGCTTGCCGGCGAGGTCGGTCGCGCGCTTCCACTCTCTTGCGCCGAGATCGCTCTCGAAGAAGCGCTCGCCGGTCGCGAGCTTCGTGACGAGCTGCTGGTCCGCCTCGATCGCCGACCAGTCGGCCTTGGCGACCAGCGTGAACTTGCCCTGCGCGACGGTGATGAGCTTCTGCTTCTTCAGCGCGCCGATCGCGGCGGAGAGGTCCTTCGCGTCGCCGAGGTCGGCCATCGCGGCGGGGCCCTGCTCGAGCTTGCGGCGGATCGCGAGCTCGGGGATCGCGTCCTTCGCGAACTGCTGGCCGGTCTCGTCGAGGGCGACGAAGGGGGTCGAGTCCTCGCTTGCGACCTCCACGGCGGCCTTGGCGAGGAGCCACTGGCTGGCCATGCGGGCCTGGGACTCCTGGATGGCGGCGAGCTCGGCGATGCGGGCCTCGCCGGCGGCGGCGTCCGTGCCGGCGAGGGCGCGGAGGACCTTGGCCTCGAGAGGGTGGAGTGTCGTGAGGAGGTCGGCGAGGTCGGTCATGGCGGCTCGCGGCCGGGGCCGCAACCGCGTGTTTATCCGTCACGTCGTTGCGGCGCCATGGTGACGGCGGTGCGGCGCTCGCGGTGTGTGGAGCAGCGATCAGGACCGATCGCCTCCGAAGCGCGCGTCGCGTGATCGCGGCGATCGCTGCGGAGACGTCGCGGTTGCCATCCGTCAGTATGGCGCCCATCGGGCGCGCACGCCCGGACACCTCGCGAATTCCGAGCGCGTGGACGTGCGGCGGCTGGTTGCAGGTGAAGCGTGTCAACAACAGCCGGCACAAGCCCGGGAACCCTCCCATCCACGGCATCCGTCGCCGTCCGGCTCGTCCGTCCAATGCTCCGGTTATGGCGGCGCACCGGACCAAGTTTCGACGGCGTGTAGTTCAATAGATCGCCTCCGCCTTCGTCGCCCTGAAGACCGAAACACGGCAGGACTTGGCGGGAAAAACAGAAGGCGAGCGGGACTCCGTCAATCGGCGTCCGACCGTCGGGCCTCACCTCGACTGAGGTTTGCCCGCTGCGCGGGGTACTCACGACGCTACTTCTTAGGCATTCCCGGTACCCCCGGAACCAGATTCCCTTGGGTCGCGGCCGTTACGAGATGGCCGTTCGCGTCTAGCCTCACCCAGCCCATGGTGACCATGTTGTTGACTAGGATCGAGAACTCCTCATCACTGAACGTGAAGCGGCTCTTCAGAAGATTCTTTATGTCGACCGGCGAGTACTTGCCTGAGGACTCTGTGACCATCGCTATTAGGGACGACCCAACGTCCTGCATTCGTACGGCGGTTTGCATCTGCGTGGCCATGCCAGGTATTCCGCCGTCCATTGTCGAGGCATACATGCCGTCTGTTCGCACGGCGATTGCACGTTTGGACAGCAGAGAAAGCACCGTTCTCTTTAACGCCTGCGTTGAGATCTCCTTCGTTGGTAGAACATCAGCGAAGTCTGGTGCGGCCAACTGGAACTTCTGTTGAATTTGCTGCAATGCGATTCCGGTTGTGCCTGCATCCACGACGATCGAAAAGACCGTCACTTCCTGCCACTCCTTGATCGCTGACGATCGCAGGTCTGCTCGGATTGAGTTCGCACTGATCGCTAGTGACACTACCGCCGCGGCGGTCGACACAATGCCAGCGAGTTTGGCAACGCGTTCGAAGTCCATCTCGGATCCTCTCCAAAATTGCGTGAATCAGAGCGTTTAGGCTGTCAGCGGGCTAACGCCTTGCCGATGGGCGGCGGCCGAGGGCCGTCCGCTGAACGGCTTGTTATGCGATCCACCTTGCCTTGTCCGCGTGCGCCGGTCACGTCGTGACACGCCGCAATTCAAGCAGGATCTTGCCATGGCGGACGATTGCGTCGACCTTTGCGCGCATGGCGTCCGCGAAGGTGGTCATCCCTGACAACACAAGCGCGAGGTCTTCTCCCGTCATCAGGATGATACGGGGTGCATCACCCGAATACTTAGCGACGGCATTCTGATCGAAGCCGGTCGCCGAGATGAAGAGCCCTCGAGTACTTTGGGCCTTTCCCCTAATTTTCCCGTCAAAGACCGAAAGGTCCTCCTGCACCGATGGGGCTTTTGTCCACTTCGCTTCGACAAGGTAATCAAACTTCTCATAGCGAAAGTGACCGTCGATCTGTTCACCCGGATGCCGGTAAGGGGGCGAGAACTCGAACTCACATAGTTGCAGGAGGTCGAAGAACAGCGCTTCAAGCTTGTATCCACGGGCCTGGGGCGTGACGTCCGCCGGAGAGGAGAGCTCTAAAAAGGACTCATTCAGCTCCTCAAGCCGGCGCTGCTGAGCCTGGCGTTCCGCCTGACTCTCCTTATACGTTTCGCGAGCGGCCTGTCGTTCCCGCCGCTTGAGTTCAGCATCGATCGGGTCGTCGCCGACGAGCTGGCGAAACTCATCGAGCATCTGCTTGGCCTTCGCCACATCCAGGTTATCTCGGTCCACCGGCCCCCTGAGGCGGTAGAAACCGGAGACGAGGGCCTCAATCGTGTCTAGTTCTCCGGCCTCTTCCAGATCACCGAGAATATTCCGCATTAACTCGTATTTGTTGAATGACTCTCGGGGGTATCGGTCTCGCAGTGATCGAGAAACGCCACAGGAATCAAGAAAGCCGTGGAACCCGTTCCAGAACCAGAAACAAGCGCCAGCGAGACTGACCATAGCCTCCTTTGCCTCATAGCTGGGTCGCTTTGTCATCAACCTAAGGCCTTCCGATGCAGCCATGTCGCGTAACCCAAGTTGGACAGGTGTGCTTGTACGATCACAAGCCGACGGTGCCTGACGGAGGATTGCGCGCGGTCAAGCTAAGCGCCGCGTTCGGGTTTTGCAACACGCTACGATGCGTTAACGCGTCGAGCTCGCGCACGAATGTTGGAGCTGTCCGCTGGAGCGGACACTGAGAGCGCAGGCGCGTCTACCGTTGTCGCAACGCGCAGCCTTCGGCGCCAAGTGCGCGCTCCCCGCCTCCCCAGATCGACGATCTCCACCTCGACCGCGCGGGCCAGCTTCTACTTCGTCGGCCAAAGGGCCTGCGGCTCGCTCGCGCACACCCCGCTGCCGCACGCGCCGGGGTCGGTCGGCTCGCACGCCGGCCCGGCGTGCGAGCCGCCGCGGCACTTCCACTCGCCGAACGACGCGTCGCACGGCGGATCGACGGCCACGTGCGCGAAGTCCAGGATTTGATCGTGGCTCTGCCGCCGACCGCCCCGCCGCTGCGCGCTCGGCCACCGCCCGGGACCGCGCCGGCGTCGCTCGACGAGGCATGAGCCACCCGTCGCCCTGCCCCCACCGACGCTGGCCGCCGGACAGTCGCGTCCGCCCGGATTTCCCTTAACAGAGCACCGTCCGCTACGTACGTTGCGAGGCGGTCCGGGCCGCCGTGTCGGGGAGTCGCGATGTCCGATGACCGTGCTGGCGTCGAATCAGGCTTTCGGAGTTTCCTGTCCGTACGAGGATCGCTGCCGTGCCGTCGATCGAGGGGTTCCATGGCCAGATTTCTCGCCGTCGCACTCCTCTTGCTCGCTCCTGCGCTCTGGCAACGCCCAGCAGCAGCGAGTTCTGACGACTCGTGCGACCCGACCTGGATGCTGACGCACCGCGAGCGCACCGGCTGCGACGACATGCCGATCCTGCAGCCGGGAAACGACACGCGCACCACCCTGCTGCTGCTGACCCTCGACCGCCGCGGCAAGCCGATCACGCCGCCGCCCGCCAACGGCACGCCCGATCCCTTCGCCGAGTGGCCGACCTTCGCCGAACGCTTCACCTCGCAGCCCGCGGACACCGAACGCACCAACGACGAGTACGCGTACGGCGAGGGCTCGCGTTGCCTCACCAACAAGCCGGGCGCCGCGGCCTTCACCGAGCAAGTGAAGGCCGCGACCGAGATCCCGGAGTCCGAGCGCACGACTTTGATCGCCGCACGCGACGGACTCGCACCGGACTGCACCGCCGCCGCTCCCACCGGCGGCGCCGCGATCGCGAAGGCGCTCGAGCCGGTGCAGTCGCCGCTCGGCAAGAGCTTCGCCGCCTACCTCATGGGTGCGCAGGCCTTCTACGACGGCGACTACGACGCGGCGAAGAAGCACTTCTCGGGTCTCACTGGCGTCAAGCAGCCGTGGCTCGCGGAGACCGCGCGCTACATGCTGGCACGCGTCGAGGTGAACCGCGCGCAGATCGACGCCTTCGACGAGTACGGTAACCGCAAAGGCGATCCGGCCGACCCGAAGGTCATCGACGCGGCGGAAGCCGGATTCAAGGAGTACCTGAGCGCCTATCCGCAAGGCGCCTACGCCGCCTCGGCGCGAGGACTGCTGCGCCGGGTCTACTGGCTCGGCGGGCGGACGAAGCCGCTCGCCGACGCCTACGTGGCGAGCCTCACCGCCGACACGCCGGATCCGGGCGGGATGGACGACATCGCCCTGCTCGACGAGATCGACAACAAGCTGCTGATGCCGTCGGACGTCGCCGCGGCGAGCGATCCGATCCTGCTCGCGGTCGATGACCTCACCCGCATGCGCGACGGCAGCACCTTCCGTCGCGCGGACATCGAGGCGCAGCGTCCGAGCTTCGCGTCGAACACGCCGCTCTTCGAGTATCTGCTGGCCGCGCACGACCTCTACGTCGGGAACAAGCCCGACGCCGTGCTCGCCGCGATCCCTGCCGTCGCGCCGAAGGCACCGCTCAGCCATGTCGAGTTCAGCCGGCAGATGCTGCGCGGCATGGCGCTGGAGGCGCAGAAGGACCCCGGCGCGAGAGAGCACTGGATGGCTCTGCTTCCGGCCGCCGTGCAGCCGCTGCAGCGTCCCGCGGTCGAGCTCGCGCTCGCCCTGCACGACGAGCAGGCCGGCAAGCTCGACGCGGTGTTCGCCGCGGACTCGCCGATCAGCAACGCGAGCATGCGCGAGATCCTGCTGCGGAAGATCGCCGATGCGGACCTGCTGCGGCGTCAAGCGAAGGACACCACGCTGCCGCAGCACGAGCGCGACGTGGCACTCTACGTCCTGCTCTACAAGGAGGTGACGCGCGGGAAGTACGCCGACTTCGTGAAGGACGTCGAGCTGGTCCGCGCCGATGCGCCGGCCGAGAGCTTCTACGGCGATCTCGGCACCACCGAGACGCCACCACTCGGCGTCTTCACGCAGACGACGACGCTCGGCGACTACGGCTGCGGTCCGCTGAAGGAGACGGCGGCACAGCTCGCGAAGAATCCAACCGCGCCGAAAGCCCAGCTCTGCCTCGCCGACTTCATGCGCGCGAACGGCTTCGACAACAACATGCTCGACTGGCAGCCGAAGGAGCCGCAGCTCGGCAGCACGCCGTCGCGGTTCAAGGGCGAGCCGTACGCGCGCTTCGAGGTCTACAAGGCGCTGATCGCCAACCCGAAGACGCCGCCGGACGACAGGGCCTACGCCCTCTATCGCGCGGTGAACTGCTACGCGCCGGCGCAGAGCAACTCCTGCGGCGGCGAAGACGTCCCACAGAAGCAGCGCAAGGCCTGGTTCCAGGAGCTGAAGAAGCGCTACCCGAAGTCGACGTGGGCGAAGGAGCTGCAGCTCTACTGGTGAGCCCATGCGCGCCCTCTTCGCAGCAATTCTTCTGGCGCTGCTGGTCCCGCCGGCCGCCGCGGCGCCGACCGATGCGGCCCGCTACGACGCCTTCTTCCTCTGGGCGGGCGTCAAGCCGCAGCCCGTGCTGGCACACGCGCGCCGCCTCTACCTGCTGCAGGGGCAGGTCGAAGACGGCGACCCGGTGCGGCTGGTGGCGCAGCGTCCCGCGGTGCCGAAGATCCCGGACGCCGACGTCTGGATGGTGGTGCGCGTGGAGACGCTCGACTGGCCGGACCCGGTCTACAAGCAGGTGCTCGCGGCGCTCGCGCGCTGGCGCGCCGCGGGGAGCAACGTCGTCGGACTGCAGATCGACTTCGACGCCGGCACGCGACACCTCGAGCGCTACGCGTCCTTCCTCGCCGACCTGCGGAAGCGCCTGCCGCGCGAGTATCGTCTGTCGATCACCGGCCTGCTCGACTGGAGCAGCAACGGCGATCCCGCCGGGCTCGCGGCGCTGGGCGGCGTGGTCGACGAGGTCGTGCTGCAGATCTACCAGGGCCGTCGTGTGATCCCCGGCTACGCCGGCTATCTCGCGGCGCTCGACCGGCTGCGGGTTCCGTTTCGCATCGGGCTCCTGCAGGGCGGCGAGTGGGAGGCGCCGGATCGGCTCGCCGCCAATCCGTGGTTCCGCGGCTACGTGGTCTTCCTGGTCAACGAGTAGTTCCGCGGCGAGCGCGTTCGCCGCCGGCGCATGGATGATCCGCGTCGACGAGACTCTCGCGCGGGGTGACTTCATGTCGACCCTGCCCTTGTCCCCGCACACGCTCGACGCGATCGTGAGGCCGCAGCGATCGACCGCGCGGCGCAGGTCTCGACGGCCGACGCCCGAACGCGCGGCTGGCGCAGGGGACTAACCGATGCCGACGATCTGGCGGAACGGCCCGTATCGCTTCTTCTTCTACGCCAGCGACCGTCCCGAGCCGATGCACGTCCACGTGGAGGGCGGCGGGGGTTCTGCGAAGTTCTGGCTTCGACCGGTCCACCTTCGATCCAGTCGCGGCCTCGCGCGACATGAGCTATCTCGTCTCGAAGGCATCGTCGTCGCACGTCACGAGCAGTTCGTGAGGGCATGGAATGAGTACTTCGAGGGCTGAGCAGCCGACGCCGTCGGCCGTGGCCGTGAAGGTCACGGGCGATGCGTTCTCGGTGGAGCTCGACGACGGTCGCACCGTCACGGTGCCGCTCGGATGGTATCCCCGCCTTGCCCACGCCAGCGCCCAAGAACGGCGGAACTGGCGGCTGATCGGGACTGGAGAGGGTATCCACTGGCCGGATCTCGATGAGGACGTCAGCGTCGAGGGCATTCTGCTCGGACGCCCGTCGGCGGAGAGCCAGGCATCGCTCGAACGCTGGCTCGCGACCAGAGAGCCACGGGCCGGCAAAGGAATCCGACCGGCGCGCGCAAGAGCCGCCAGGTCGGCTGGGCGACGTCGCATCCGCGGCTGATCGTCGGCGTCACGGCGGCGCCAGGGCCCCCACGCCTCGGTTTCGAAAGGACCGATCGCGACTCCTCTTGTTCATACTTCGCGCTAAAGTCTTAATAGCCCGACCGGCTATTCAGACTTCCTGAACGAGCGCGAGGCGAATGAACCGAGGGAAAACAGGCCGTTACGAGGTCACGAACGTCGCGGGAGACCCGGTCCGCGCCTTCGTTCCGTCCCCGCTGCCACCCGTCCCTCCACTGGCGTACGACGCCGGGCTTCAGCTCACTCTCGAGTCGGCCGTCCTCGCCGTCGGACGCCTCGACGGGGTCTCGACCCTGCTGCCGGACACGTCGTTCTTCCTCTACTCCTACGTCCGCAAGGAGGCCGTGCTGTCGTCACAGATCGAGGGCACGCAGTCCTCGCTGTCCGACCTGCTGCTGTTCGAGCTGGCGGAGGCGCCCGGTGTGCCGCTCGACGACGTGGTGGAGGTGTCGAACTACGTCGCCGCGCTGGATCACGGCCTCGCCCGGCTGCGTGCGGGATTCCCGGTCTCGAACCGCCTGATCCGCGAGATCCACGGCGAGCTGCTCGCGCGGGGCCGCGGCAGCGGCAAGGACCCGGGCGAGTTCCGTCGCTCGCAGAATTGGATCGGCGGCAGCCGGCCGGCGACCGCAGCCTTCGTCCCGCCGCCGCACACCGCCGTGCCGGATTGCATGAGCGCGCTCGAGAGCTTCCTCCACGCGCGCGACGACGGGCTGCCGATGCTCGTCCGTGCCGGCCTCGCGCACGTGCAGTTCGAGACCATCCATCCGTTTCTCGACGGCAACGGGCGCGTCGGCCGTCTCCTCATCACGCTGCTTCTCTGTCAGGCGGGAATCCTGCACGAGCCGCTGCTGTACCTGAGCCTCTACCTGAAGCAGCGTCGCGCGGACTACTACGCCCTGCTCGACCGCGTCCGCCGAGACGGCGACTGGGAGGCGTGGCTCGCCTTCTTCCTCGACGGCGTCCGGGTCACGGCAGAAGGTGCCGTGGACACCGCCCAGCGCGTCGCCGCAATGTTCCGCGACGACCGCGCGATGATCGAGCCGACGGGACGTCGCGCCGGCTCCGCGCTGCGGGTACACGAGGCGCTGAAGGCACGTCCGATCCTCTCGCTGCCGGCGATCCGCGATCGGACCGGACTCTCGTTTCCCGCTGCGTCCTCGGCCATCGACCTCCTCGCCGACATCGGGATCGTGCGCGAGCTGACGGGCAAGCGGCGCAACCGGCTGTTCGTCTACGACCGCTACCTCGCGATCCTGAACGAAGGAGCCGAACCGCCGTGAGTCGGCGTCGATCCGCGCCAGGTCCCGACGAGGACGACGCCACCACGCCCCCCGTCACCGACGCCGCGCGCGCGATCGACGCTTTCCGAGGTCCACGACGTCCAGCCCGACCGCGCGGGCGAGCTGCAGCTGGCGCTCGTCGGCAGAGATCAGCTCGGCACACCGCAGGTGGAGCGCCGCGGCGACGTGCAGAACGTCGAGGCTCCGGCAGAGCGCCGTCTGGGCGTGTCGCCTCGCGAGGTCGGTTGCAGACGCGAAGACGTCGGCGAGATCCAGCGGTGTCGTCCGGAGTCGATGCGCCGACAGGTCGTCCTCGATCTGCAGCGACACCGCACGCAGCTCGGCCGGCGTGATCGACCCGCGGCCGCAGTTGAGATGGACCGCGCTGGTCAGCTCGAGCGCGTGCAGCGGCGCGTACGGGATCTGCCCGGCGCGTCGCGCTTCCTCGCGCGCACGATCCGAGCGGATCTCGGGCAGGTAGAGCGGAACGATCGCGCTGGTGTCGAAGTACGCTTTCACCTGCGCCCGCGGTCCTTGGCGATCTGACCGCTCGGCGCGGGCTCGATCTTCCGGCTGCCGAAGACGGACTTCGTCCGCGCCGCGAGGTCGGGCCAGTCGGCAGGCTCGTCGACAGCGCGGGTCGGGGTGATCCGCGCCACGGCCTTCCGGCGGCGCGTCACCTCGATGACCTCGCCGGCCTGCACGCGCTCGAGGACGCTGCGGATGTTCTGCTGCAGCTCGCGAACGGTCACCTGCTTCATGTAATGCAAATTGCATGACATTGTTGCCCCAGGCAACAGGGCCGCGGCGCGTGCCGACCCGGAGCTACCCCCGCCTGGCGGGAATGCCCTGCTGGCGCACGCGCGTCCCGTCGGTAAGGCGTGCGAAAACCGTCGCGGCCAGCCGAGCCAATGGTTGCCACCGTGAGCCGCGCGGACAGAGGAGCGAATGGGCGCATGAGCCTCGCCGCGACACTCCCGGTTCCGGGCGCGACGGCTTCGCTGACGCCCTGGGGTATGGCACTCTGACTCCGAAACCAGCACGAAGGCACGTGCGGCGACGAGGAATGGCGACGACAGAACACGACCGCATCGCGACGTTGCAGACGGCACGCCGCAACGTCGGAGCGATCGGCCTCACCGGCGGCAGGTAGGCTCCGCGGCGAGCGATCGATGCGAATCCTGTACGACCACCAGGGGCTGGCGATCCGCCTGACCGACGAGCGCCTCGCACACATCCTCGAGCATCCCGAAATGCACGGCATGGAAACCGCGATCGGCGAGACACTCTCGCACCCGCAGCAAGTCGTCCAGTCGTTTAGCGATCCGGGGGCACGCCTCTACTACCGGCACTACGTGGGAACCCGCGTCGGCGACAAATGGCTGAGCGTCATCGTCAAAGTGACGGATGGCGATGCCTTCATTCTGACGGCCTACCTTACCGACAAGATCAAGCAGGGAGTCCGGCTATGGCCGAGCGAACATTGAAGGTCTGGTTCGATGCCGAGGGAGATTTCCTCGAGGTGATCTTCGACCAGAAGCCGGGATACTTCCGGGAAACCGCGAACGACCAGGTCATGGAGAAGGTCGACGAGCAGGGCAACGTGATCGGCTTCTCGGTGCTGCGGGTGAGCGCGCTCAAGGAGAGGCCACTCGAGGTCGCGCTGTAAGCTCACCCCGATGTCGGCAACCACGACGCGCGACCCTGAGCTGCTTGCTCCCGGACGCGCGCCCCGTCAGTCACCACTCGCGCGCGAAATTTTGTGCGCGTAGCCCTTGATGGATTTCGCGAGGGCCATCCGCCGCTCGCGATCGGACCGTCGAGACGCCCCCGCCGAGCGCCTGCGAGGCCCGTCAAGCCACGCACGTCACGCGGGGCCGCGTCGCCCCTCGCGCGCCGGGATCGTCGCGCATGCCCCACCGCAGCCCCCCTCGATTCGGCGGTGGTACACGCAGCCAATGATCGCGACATCGCGCATCCATCCCGAAGCACTCGAGGATCCCGCCCCGCTACTCGCACCCGCCGACGTCGACCGGCTCGCCGACGAGATCGCCGAGGTGGCCTCTCTCATCGACGCCGCCGAGCACCGCCTTCTCACCCTCATCCGTCGCTTCGACGAGGGCTCGGGCTGGGCGACGCACGGCGCGCTGAGCTGCGCGCACTGGCTGAACTGGCGGATCGGCCTCGACCTGGGCGCCGCGCGCGAGCGCGTCCGCGTGGCGCGTGCGCTCGCGGCGCTGCCGCTCGTCGACGACGCGCTCCGGCGCGGCGCGATCAGCTACTCGAAGGTGCGCGCGATCACACGCGTCGCGAGTGCCGCGACCGAGGCGACGCTGCTGGAGATGGCGACGCACGCGACCGCGTCGCAGCTCGAGCGCATCTGCCGCGGCTACCGGCGCGTCGTTGCTGCGGACGTCGCGCGGCCGGAGAGCCTGGCGGACGAGGAAAGCTCACGCTTCGTCCGCGTGCGCGACACGGACGACGGCATGGTGCGCATCGAGGCGCGGCTCCGGCCGGAGGAAGCGGCCGTCGTGCTGCAGGCGCTCGACGTGGCGCGGCGGCGGGCGTGGGGCACGCGGACCGCGCATCCGGCGGACTCGTCCGGCGCGACGATTTCCGCGGAAACGTCACCGCCCGCGCGGTCAGCCGGACACGGGAAGCAGCACGAGCCGCCGCCGGCGCTGTCGCGCGCCGACGCGTTGGTCGCGGTCGCGGAGTCGTGGCTCTCCTCGGTCGCGACCGGCGACGATGGTCACGCCGCCGCGGGTCTGCCGGTCGAGCTGGTGGTGCACGTCGACCACGCGGCACTCGTGGCGGCCGGAGACGGCGCGGACGACCGGCACACCCCCGACGCGGACGACCGACGCGATGGCCACGCCCCCGACGCGACGGAGCTCGCACCACACGCATCGCTCGCCGACGGCACGCCGCTCGCGCTCGCGACCGCTCGGCGCCTCGCGTGCGACGCGAGCGTCGTGCTCACCAGCGACGACGCGGACGACGCTCGCGACGTGGGGGGCGAGGGCCTTCCGTCACGCCGCACGCGCCGCATCTCGCCACGCCTGCGCCGCGCGCTCCGCCTGCGCGACGACGGCTGCCGCTTCCCGGGCTGCACGAACCGCCTCACCGACGCGCACCACGTCATCTCCTGGATCGACGGCGGTGCGACGACGCTCGCGAACCTGCTCTCGCTTTGCCGGCGACACCACCGCTTCGTGCACGAGCACGGCTACCGCATCGTGTCGGGATCGGCGGGCGAGCCGCCGCGCTTCTTCCGTCGCGACGGTCGGCCGGTGCCGCTCGCGGACGAACCGGTTCGCACGCCGATCAGCACGCGGCTCGAGAGCGACGCGCCCGCGTCCGGAGCGCTCCCGGATGCGCACGCGGACGTGCTCACGGTGCTGCGCGCGGCGCACGCCGCTCGCGGCGTCGCGATCGACGCGGCGACGGCGTTCCCGCGCTGGGACGGCACGCCGCTCGATGCGCACCTGGCGGTGCAGGCTCTGCTCACCGCCACGCGCGGCGACGCAGCGCACGACTGGTGATGCGAGAGCCACAGACGATGATCCGATCGACGGACGACATCGCCCTCGAGCGTGTCGCGGCCGGGGCCCGGATGGCGGACATGGAGCGAGCGGCTGCGACGGCACGGTGCTCGATCGAAGCTACCGCACCGTCACCGTCGCGCTCTGCCCCGGCGCACCGAACAGCGTGACGTAGCCGAAACCGCTTCCCGCGGGCAGCGAAGCCACGGCACTCCCCACGCCATTCGCGACGCTCCTGAACGCGGGATCGTAGAGGTGCCACGCGCCGCCGGTGGTGATGCCGACCTCGACGGGCGTCGCGTCGGTCGCGAACGCGCGCCACTCGGCGTGTCCTTCGCCGCCGATGGTGACGACGTCCGTGTCGCCGCGCGGCACCACGGGTACCGATGCGATCGGCCGGTGCAGGTAGCTGCCGAAGCGGACCCACTCCGCGCCGTCTCGCTGCTCGATCACGAGGTCGTCGAGATCACGCCCGTTGAGCTGCGGGATGACGAGCATCATCGTCGCGACACGATCGCTCGTCGATGCGTCGACGACGTGGAAGCGCGTGTCGGGTTGCCCGGGCGCGGGTGCCGGCATGTCCGAGGGTGGACGAACGGCGATGATCCCGTCCAGACCGGGCACCGTCGCGAGACGGAGCCGGGGGTCCATGCTCGACCACGCGAGCGCGTCGGGGCTCTCGTTCACGACGAGCCAGGTCGCCGACAGCCTGTCGCGCCATGCGTCGGACAGCCCGGCCGGCCGGCTCCGCACGCGCTGCGCGAGCACGCTCTGGTCGAGAACCTCGCCGTAGCCGGCCGGTGCGCGATTCAGGAGGTACTGCGTCGGCTCGCCGAGGAAGCTCGCATCGACGACCTTGAAGGCGCGCAAGGGATCCTGATCGCTCGCGAACCATCCGTCGTCGCGCAGCTGCAACGGAAACCCCGACGGCATCCAGCCGGCGTCGGAAAGCAGCCAGGCGGACAGCGAGCCGTCCGGCTGCGCGCGGAGCTGGAAGACGGTGCCTCCCTGCGCGTACTCCCCTTCGATCGCCGCGAGGAGGCCGTCCGGCACCGGCGCCACGGGCGGCACGGCCGGCGGAAGAGGCGACGGGAGCTCCGCGATTCGACCGCTCTCTGCGAGCGCGCGCAGCAGCACGCGCTCCGCGACGGCGATCGCCCGCGTCGAGCCGCCGCCGGTGACCGAGAGCACCACCACGCCGAGCTGCGCCTGCGGAGACACGACGAGCGCCGCTCCGTAGTCGTTGCTGTCGCCGCCTTCGCCCATCCGTCGAAGCCGACGGACGCGAGCCCGGGCTGCGCGACGGTGTCCCAGCCGAGCCCGAAAGCAAAAGATTCGTTGCGGACCGGATCGAAGCTGCCGATGGTCTGGTCCTGAGCCATCGCGGCCACCGCAGCATGGGACAGGATCCGCGTCTTTCCGACGGCGCCGTCGCCGAGGAACAGCATCGCGATGCGCGCGAGATCTCCTGCGGTGCTGTAGGCCCCACCTGCGGCGAGCGTGTTGACGAACTCCTGCGGCCGCGCGACGCCGTCTGCGTACGCCTTCGCGTACGTCCCGTCGGGAAACGGGGCGAGCGGATACCGGGTGCTCGTCATGCCGAGCGGCTCGAGGATCTCGTCCTCGACGAACGCGACGTAGCTCTGGCCGGTCAGCGCTTCGACGAGGGCGCCGACGACGGTGAAGCCGTCGTTGCAGTAGACGCTCATCGCGCCGGGCGGAGCCTTGAGCCGCGACGTGGAGAGCGTCTGCAGCACCTGATCCAGGTACGCCGGCGCGGGAGTGCGGATGTCGGCGTTGCGATAGTCGGTTCCGGGAAAGCCCGACGAGTGGTTGAGGAGCATCCGCACGGTGATGCCCTCGTAGCCGTCCGCGGCCATCCGGAACGCCGGCAGGTACTTGACCAGCGGCGTGTCGAGATCGACGACACCACGATCGACCAGCTTCATCACGGCGATCGTCGCCCGCATCTTGCTCACCGAGCCGATGCCGAACAGCGTGTCGTCGCTCGGCGCTCGACCAGCCTCGCGATCGGCGACACCGAAGGTCTCGGTCCAGACGACACGGTCGCGCTGCACGAGGGCGATCGCGACCGCCGAGGCGCCGTGCTGGAGGAGATCGTTCGCAGCGGTCCGTCCCTCGTCGATGGCAGCGTCGTACGTCGGCTGCGACGACGTCGGGCCGCACGACGCGAGGAGGAGCGCGACGACGAGCGCGCGCGCGACCATCGGCACGGCGCGACCGGGATTGCCGTCCGCCTGCCCTTTCGTCCTCCGCATCGAGCACGTGAAGCGCGCACGTCGGCGCGCTCGGACTCCGTCGACCTCGGCTCGCCTCCGCATGCGCTCCACGAGATACCTGTCCGGGCCAGAGCGCGAAATCACGAAAGGGCGGTGGACGAGGGCGCGCTCGCGTCCCGGCGACCCACGCTTCTCTGTCTTGATGACCTTCAGCTCGGCTGAACGACGAGCGTGGCTCAAATGCACCACCACACCGGGCCACGCCAACCGTGCGTTTTCCGTTGTGCACCGCTCGCACGATCTCCTAGTGTGGCGGAGCTCGGAGTCGCGACATCGGCTCCCGTGAGGCGACCATGCATGACTCGAGTCGACGATCCGGACGCAACCGCAACTCGCTCTTCTCGATCTCGACCGCCACCTGCGGCGCGGTCGCGGCAGCACTGGTGCTGCTCGGCGCCGGCATGGTGCACGCCGACGTTGCGACGCAGATCGCCGTCGGCGCGGGTCACGCGTGCACGGTGAACGATGGCGGCGGCGTGCTGTGCTGGGGCAGGAACCTGGCGGGCGAGGTCGGCGACGGCACGACCACGCAACGAACGACGCCGGTGGCCGTGACGGGGTTGTCGAGCGGCGTGGCCTCGGTGGACGTCGGCGACAGCCTCGAGTCGACCTCGGGGCCGTACGCAACGCTCGCCTATCGATCGCACAGCTGCGCGGTCACGACCTCAGGCACCGTCAAGTGCTGGGGGCTGAACCACTTTGGTGCGCTGGGTGACGGCACGATCACGAGCTCGAAGGTACCAGTCGACGTGACCGGGCTCTCGGGCATCGTGCAGGTTGCGGCCGGCGGGTGGCACACCTGTGCCCTCGCGGCCTCCGGGGCGGTCGCGTGCTGGGGCCGGAACGATCGGGGACAGCTCGGCGACGGAGCCCGCACCGACAGCTTGACGCCGGTGGCGGTCGCCGGGCTGCCGAGCGGCGTCGTTGCGATCGCGGTCGGACCGCAGCATGGCTGCGCGCTCACGACCGTCGGCGGCGTCAAGTGCTGGGGCGCGAACGCATCCGGTGAGCTCGGCGACGGCACCACGACCGACAGCTCGACACCGGTCGACGTGACGACGCTGTCGACCGGGGTGCAGCAGATCTCGGCGGGAGGCCAGTTCGTGGGTTCCGGACACGGCGAAACGTGCGCGCTCACCGCCTCGGGCGGCGTCAAGTGCTGGGGCCAGAACAACGCCTACGTCTTCGGCACGACACCAGGGGACGTCGCCGGCCTGACGAGCGGCGTCACCGCAGTCTCGGTCGGTCCGGTGCAGTCGGCCGCGCTGATGGCATCCGGCGCGATCCGCGTCTTCCGTGTTCCCGAGCAGTCCTACGAGCAGCGGTTTCTCACCTCGGGCATGGCGAGCGCGGCGGCGGGCGGCGACCTGTGCGGCCTCACCACGACGGGCGAGATCCAGTGCGCGCACAACTTCAGCTTTCTCTTCGGTCGAGGGACGGTCGAGAGCGCGATCTTCGACGGCGGCTGCGTCCTTGGCTTCGGCGACGACGACGGCGATGGGCTCTGCGACGGCTACGACTCCTGCACGAACGTCGCCGGCGGCGGCGTCTTCGCCGCGCGTCCCAGGCCGAGCTTCGCGATCTCCCGGACCGGCAGCGATCCGACCCCGGGCGACGAGCAGCTCACGCTGTCGGCGCGCTTCGCCCTGCCCGCGGACACGGCCTTCGGCGACCTCGATCCGGTCGGCAGCGGGATCACGATCGAGCTCGTGAATGCAGACGGTGTGCTGGGCACGACCGTTCTCGGCCCCGGATCGTACACCGGCATCGGCTCGGCCGGCTGGCTCGCCGTCGCGCACGGCAAGACGTGGCAGTTCATCGATGCGACCGGCGGTACTCCCGCCGCCGTCGCGCGGGCGTCGCTCACCGATCGCGGCAAGGGGCTCGACGGTGGCACGATCGACATCCGCGTCACGGCGCGCCGCCAGACGCTACCGATCGTCGACCTGGTATCCACGCCAGCGATGCTCACCGTCGTCCTGGGCGACGCTGCTGCCGGCGCTGCGGGGATCTGCGCGCAGAGCACGTCGAGCCGGTGCAGCTTCACCGCGGCGAAGACCAAGCTCACCTGCCGCTGAGCGCGGCGCGTCCGGCGCGCTCGCGCACGGGCGACTCATCGGCTAGGCCCGCACGATGCCCGAACGCAGCCAGCGCGGCGCCTTTCTCACCGTCGTCGCGATCCTCCTCGCGGTCCTCGCGGTGTCGAACACCACCAAGGCGCTGCAGTTCCTGATCAACCCGAGCCACCTCGGCATCGTCATCTTCGGCGTGCGCTTCGAGAGCGTGCTCGCGAACGTCCTGCTCGGGCCGCTGCTCGGCGCGGTGCTCGCGGCGTACGCGTACGGCCTGTGGACGCTCAAGCCGTGGGTGGCACCGCTGTCGGTCGTCTACGCGTTCTACGTGCCGCTGAACCTGGTGCTGTTCTGGTATCGCAACGTCGGCCCCGAGATCCCGCCGCTGCGCTTCATCCTGGGTTATCTTGCGATCGCGTTCACGGGCTCGATCGGCACCGCGCTGTACCTCGCCTACCACCGCGAGAAGCTCGCACGCACATGAGCTTGACGATCCGGGATCAAGCCCGGTGCTAGCGGCGACGAGCGCCGGCACGACACGCAGCGCGGAAGCTCCGCGACACCGCGCGCAGTGCTACCGCTGCTTCAAGGCCACGGCGACATGCATCTGCGACTCGGTCACGCGGGTCGCGAACCGCACGGGCATTCTCGTCCTGCAGCACCCGCGCGAGCGCCTGCACGCGATCGGCACGGTGCGCTTCGCGCGTCTCGGGTTGAGCAACGTCCGCGTCCGCACCTGCGTGCCGGGCACGGACGCGAGCCTGCCGCTGCCGCCACGCACTGCGCTGCTCTACCCCGCTTTAGGCGCGCGCGACCTCGCGACCCTGCCGCACGGCGAGCAGCCGCGCCACCTGGTGATCCTCGACGGCACCTGGACGCACGCGCGCAAGATGTACGCGACGCAGACCTGGCTGCACGAGCTTCCACAGGTGTGCTTGACACCCGACGAGCCGAGCCGCTACCGCCTGCGCCGCGAGCCGCGCGCCGACTACGTCGCGACGCTCGAGGCGATCGTCGCGGCACTGCGCATCCTCGAGCCGGACACCGACGGGCTCGACGCGCTGCTGGCGAGCTTCGCCGCGATGATCGACCGACAGGCGACGTTCGGCGCGGCCCGGGCGCGGTAGACCGACACCCGCGTCAAGCCAGTGCGGGCGACGCGAGCGCGCGACGTCGCGACAGCGCGCTCCACATGGAGGACGATGCGGCACTCGCGCGAACGACGTCGCCGAAGCCCCCACCCCTTGCCGCAGCTCTCGACTCCCGAAATACATTCGCGTCGCGTGCTCGCTTCCACGAGGAACTTCTTCGTCTCCGTCCGCGTCGTCGTACCGGCTCTGCTCGTTCTGCTCGGCATGACGACGGCCGCCCGAGCTGCGGTTCCGGTGAGCGCGGGCGGCACTCCCGAGACGTTCGCGCAGCTCGTGACGCGCGACATCGTGCCGAGTCCGGGCGCATCACCGACGGTCACGGCAAGTGCCACGATGAGCGTCGACAGCTCGTCGTCGTGCGTCTACGCCGAGCCGACGTTCAACAACGCCTCGTTCTCGCCGTCGTTCGTCGCGGGCAGCGTTCCGATCGACGCGGACTCGTACCCGGTCCAGTTCACCTACTTCAGCTCGCGACCGTACTCGGCGTCGCCCGGCTACGTCTTCGACTACATCGCGGTGGCGCTGCTCGACGTCTCGTGCAGCGTCACACCCGCGGGCGGCTCGGCCTCGGCGTTCCGCTTCCAGGTCCCGATCTATCTGTGCACCATCCCGAAGACGGACCCGACCCTGTCGGCGATCGGGCTGTCGACGTCGGGCTGTGCGATCACGACGATCCCGGCGGGATGCACCATCCCGTCGGCCGGCGTCGTCGCGTCGGGCGGCTACGCGCACAACTCCGAGACCGAGAACCTGAAGGTCTACCAGCCGCCGTCGCCGACCACCTCGCCCGAGGAGACGCCCGCCATCGCGGTCGACCTGCAGCTCTTCTACAACGGCTTCACCGTCGCCGGGGCGCAGGGATTCAGCCCGTACCTCGTTCGCGTGGCGTGCTCGAGCCTGAGCGCGTTCACCAATCAGTGAGGCTCGCCCGATGACGCGGATCCTCTCAGCACCTCGTCGACACGCGCTGTCCGTGCTGCTGACGCTGCTCGCGATCGGGGCGCTCTGCCGGCCGCCGCACGCGGCTGCGTCGTCGAGCTGCGTGCCCCTCGAGCTCTTCCTCTACAACCTCACCGACGATCAGATCACGGCCAACTGGGTGGACGAGGCGGGCAACATGGTCGCCCTGCCGGTCGGTGCGCAGAGCGTCGTCTACCTCGGCCAGCCCTGCATCAACGTCTCCGGCGGCAAGGCGTTCCCGTTCAGCATCGAGGACCCGGCGAACGGCTTCGTCGACGCGGAGTACACCATCAACGCCGAGAACTGCCTGCAGGAGAACTGGCTCGCGGCGCAGTCACGAGTTCCGCTGGGCTGCAGCGGCACGAGCTACCCCGACAGCCTGTCGTACTACATCGAGTCGAAGCGACAGACCGTCTGCATTCAAGGGCCGCAAGGCTCGCCCAACAAGCAGAGTCCGAACGCCGCGGTCGGCATCACCTCCATCAAGAGCTCCTGCCCGGGCTGGAGCCCGCTCTTCACCGTGGACTTCAACGACTCCGGCGGCGACGACCCCTTCGACTGGCCGATCGCTCTCGGGACGTTCACGCCGACCTCCGGCGAGGGGATGTCGGCGCTGCCGGTCCTGCCGGGCGTGTCGCCGTCGGGGGTCACGCCGTGCGTCGGCACCGCGTGCATCGTTCCGGACGACGGCGACGACTACAAATTCTGGCCGGTGACGATCTTCTGGTACGCCACCCCGGGCGGCGGCGCCGGATTCACCTTCAACGGCGACAGCACGTTCTCGCTCGGCGGCTCGTACGCGGGGCTCAACATCCCGTCGCAGCTGAGCAGCTTCCCGGCGACCAACAGCGACGACATCTACCTGGCGCCGGCCTCGACCACGATCGCCAGCTTCCCCGCGCCCTGCTGGCCGACGTTCGAGCAGAACGGCGCCCTGGCCAGCTGTGCGCCCACGGCCAACAACGTGCCGGCCTACGTCGCGAACCCGAACGCGAAGTCCGGCCTCGCGCAGAGCATCCTCAAGATCTCCAACGACGTGGTGACCGCGCTGGTCGACGTCATCACCATCGGCGGTGTGTTCTGAGATGACGACCCGATCCGCGAGCCCGGTCGCGAAGCTGGCGGCGCTGGCCCTGCTGCTCGGCGTGTCCGCCTGCGCCGACCGCGGCGGCCCCCCGTTCGCGGGGATCGAGGGCGCGTACGTGGTATCCGGCGGCGACCGCCGGCTCGAGCTGAACGGCGAGAGCGGCACCTACACCGCCGTCACGCCGGGCGGTGTCCAGACGGTGCCGGTGACGCTCGACGAGAGCGACATCTCGATCGGCACTCGCCAGCTCCCCTATCTGGCGAAGCGCGGGATCATCCTCGCCGGCGGCTACAGCGGCTTCGCCGCCGACTCCGTGGTGTCGGATCCGCGCGAGGTCCCCGGCACGTACACCACGATGACGGGCTCGAACTTCGCGGGCGAGCTGCGCATCGAGGCCAGCGGCGAGTACGTCTGGTGCATGCGCAGCCGCATCGACGGCGACGCCTGCGCCGACGGCAGCAGCGCGAGCCGCGGTGCGACGCGCGTGCAGCCACGGATGGGCTTCAGCTTCGCGGGCGTGCCCGGCGTCTACGCGATCCACCGTCGCGGCGCCGCGGCCGCGATCTTCCCCGTGGGCGCGCAGAGCCTGCGTCTCATGGCCTTCACGCGAGCGTCGCAGGCGCCGCGCGGCTCCTTCGCGCAGCCGCCGCCCGGCGTGGTCGGCGATGCGGAGCCGATGACGGTCTCGTTCGAGAAGGGCGCGGTGAAGATCACCGGCGGCGCATCGTGGAGCGGGAGCTACGCTTACGTCGTCGAGGACGGCGTGATCCACTTCGCCTCGGACGCCTGCCCGGACGGCGTGTGCAACGCGATCTACAACGACGACCTCGGCACGTTGTACGCCGCGCGCCTGGGCAACGGGCTGTTCATCCGCTGACGGCGCGACCGCGGCTGCGAGGCGCCCCGATCGTGGCTCGCCGTCACGATCGACGCGACGACTCGTGGTACGAAGTCCTCCGACGATCGATTCGGCGAGCTCGCGCCTGCTGCAGGGCGGTGATTGGGACGCGCCGGATCGGCTCGCGAGCAATCCGTGGTTCCGCGGCTCCGTCGTCTTCCGCGTCAACGAGGAGTGCCGCCGCCGGCGCGCGCGCCCTTCGCCGTCGTACGCACGCGGTGCAGATCAAAGGCGGGTGGTCGACACCGTGGAAGCCGCGCCGGACGCGCGCACCGCTCTCCGGTCCCACTGGACATCGTCGCCGGGTCCCGACAGACTCGCCGCTGACAATGGCGAGCGCCGTCGCGACGAGCCTTCCCCCGATCAACCCGACGCGTCCTGCCGACGACGGGGAACCCGACGTCGACCCACGCCCCTTGGTGCGCGTGTTCCTCGCCAGCTCGAGCGAGCTGAGCGAAGAGCGCGCCCGCTTCCCGGACGTGATGCGGGACATCGACGCGCTGCCCGACGTGCGGCGCAACCTCCGCGTCAAGGAGGTGCTCTGGGAAACGCACGCGACCGGCGGCGACCCGTCCGACATCAACTTCGCGATCGCCCGCTCGGTCGATTTCGAGGGGCTCGATCTGGTCGTGGTCGTGGTGCGAAACAAGATCGGCAGGGGGACCGAGGGCGAGTTCGCGCGTGCGCTCGAGCTGTGGCGCCTGCACGATCGGCCGCAGCTCCTCGTCCTCGCGCGCACGCCGAGCGCGGACGCCGATCCGGTGCGAGTGGCCGAGGTGGAGACGTTTCTTCGCTCGGTGGTCGACGCGCACGTCGTCCCGACGCGCTACGGCACGATCGATCGCTTCGTAGAGCTCCTCCGCGAGAGCGTTCCGTCGGCGATCCTGAAGCCCGATCCTCATCCGGAGCCCGCGCCCCCGGATGCTCTGCGCCGCTGGTTCACGGCGAGCTCGGCCGTCAGCGTCCTGCTTTCGGCGGCGAGCATCGCTCTCGTGCAGATGATCTCCTACCCGTCGAGCGGCGTGAACCAGGGCAGCATTCTGGCGACGCTGATCGCGCCCGTGCTGCTCTTTCTCTCCTTGACGTGCAGCATCTTCCTGTACGACCGCCTGCTGCGCGGGCTGAAGCGGGTGTGGTTCTCGCGCAGCTGGCGCGACGCCAGCCTGTACGCGTCGATCCGCCACGTCGTGCCGGGTTTCTGCCTGCCGAGCCAGCTGCGGGCGAGCGTCCCGCTCGGCGTCGCGCCGAGCTTGGTCGCGGTCCTGTGGCTGGCGCTGGTGCTCGGCGCACCCATCTATGCGCAGGGCTTGGTGCTGTTCCGCGAGATCACGACGTGGGATGTCGTGGTCGGCTGGGCTGCGACGCCGGGCCAGGACGGGCACGAGGTCAGTACCTTCGTCGATCGCGGCGGGCTGAAGAGCTGGCTGCTCGGCATCCAGGACCCGGCGGCGCGCGACGCGTACGAGAAGGACCCGAACGAGATCACGTACGTCCACGCGCACGGCGCGTTCGGCAGCAGTGGCGGCTCTGCGGACAACCGTGGCCCGCAAGTCTGGCTGCCGGCTCAGGGTCTACTCTACCTCGCGATGTTCCTCGCAAGCATCGGGGTCGTGCTCGCCGTCTTCGCGCGCATCGCACGCCTACCGGTCACGCTGATGCGCACGCAGCGCAGGCGCTGAATCGGAGTCGATCGCCGCGCGCCCATTTGCGTACGATGCGCCCCGTTTCGCTGAGCGCCGAGGCTCTACGGTGGTCGCACCGTCACATGGCGCGCCTGGGTCTCGAGCGCTTCGAACGCGGAGAGTGGATTGCACGAACCGCGTCGCACGAGGTCGACGCACCACCGATGCGATCCGGGCTTGCGGGGTCTCGCCTGACGCGCCTACGGTGGTCCCGTGGCCCGCGATCCCGCAGGTAGGAGCCGTCACCCCGAGAGGGAGAAGTGGCGCACGACCTTCGCGACCATCCTGCTCGCGCTCCTCGCCTCGTCCGCGCCAGCCGCGGCGGCACTCTGCGGCGGCGCCGTCGGTTGCACCTGCGGCGACACCGTGGTCGCGTCGACGACGCTCACCGGAAACCTCGGCGTCTGCGACACGACGGGGCTCCGCATCCGCTCCGCGATCACGCTCGACTGCGCGGGCTTCACGATCACCGGCAGCGACGGCTCGAACGCGAAGTTCGGCATCGAGGTCGACGGCGCGGTCGGCGCGACCGTCAAGAACTGCAAGGTCACCAGGTTCCGCCGCGGCATTCGCGTCAACGGCGGCAGCGGCAACGCACTCCTCGACAACGAGTCCTACGACAACAAGTACGGCATCGACCTCGCGGGCGGCACGGGGCGCAACGTCATCAAGAGAAATCTCGTCCGCATCAACCGCGACGAGGGCATCCACTTCGGCGAGTCGCACCGCAACAAGCTCATCAAGAATACGTTCTCGGACAACAAGCGCGAGAACGTCTACCTGCTGCGCAGCAACGGCAACCTGATCAAGAGCAACCGCATGGACCCGAGCAACGCGGCGGCGATCTTCGTCAAGCACTCGAGCCGCAACGAGCTCGTGCGCAACTGGATCGAGGACGCGGCGGTGCAGGTGCGCGGCGACTCGAAGCACAACGTCTTCGAGGGCAACTACCTGAAGGGCAACGGCTACGTGTTCGAGGCCTACGAGGAGCCCACGGGCTGGACGTTCCCGAGCGGCAACGAGATGCACGGCGACTGCATCCGCAAGACCGACTTCTGCTACCGGTTCCTCGGCGCATTCGACAACACGGCGACCGCGTCGCGCGTGGATGCGGCGCGCTGCGCGCCGCCCGACCACAGCCCGGTCACGCTGGCGCCGCTCGGCGGCCAGGAGGCCACGGGCAACGTCGTCGAGCTCGCCGACCGCACCTGCAACGACGATCCCCGCTGGAGCGCGGGGCGCTAGGCTCGGCCGTACGCACCGGCAAGCGTCGTCCTGCGCGCGGTCGCACGTCGCTCCGACGAGACGACGGCGCAGGGGCCCCGGCCTCGGCTCGGACGAAACCGTTTGACGCTCGCGCCCCACTCCCCTAGCGTTCGCGCGACAGACCCAACCGCTCGCCAGCACTCCCACTCGTCACGTCCGGCACCAGCAGCGTGACCCGACCGACCTCACGAGAGAGAGGGACCATGCACCGTCTTCGCGCAACCATCGCGGCCCTGCTGGTGCTCGTCGCAGCCTGTCTCGGTGACGTCGAAGCGCGCGCGCAATCGCTGGTCGCCGCACCCGGAACGAGCGGCGACCAGCTGCTGTTCTTCTACGACGCCACCGCCGGACGCACGCCCTTCCTCGTGGTGTCGAACCTGTCGCCGTCGGCGCTGACGCTCGACATCGCGTGGTACCCGCAGGATCTCGGCCGCAGGCTCGCGACGCAGCGGCAGACGCTCGCGGCGGGCGGCAACGTCGTGCTCGACCCGTCGCAGGTCCAGGGCGTGAACGGCAACGCCGGGATCACCGTCGTGACGCCGATCGTCGAGGGCGCCGAGGCCCGGCCGGTCGTTCCCGAGCCGGTGAACGACTCGCTCGCATCGGCGCCGTCGGGGCCTCTGGTGGGTGGCTTCACGCTGGCCGACCTCTCGACCGGGAGCGCGTTCGGCCAGAACCCGCTCGCGCGCATCGCCGTCACCGCCGACGGGAAGCGTGCCGCGGCAGGCGCGGTCGTCGACGGGACGACGGTCCGCTACCAGCGCATCGCCCCCGACGCGCTCACAATCCCATTCTACTTCGACCCGTCCACCGCGGGCTTCACGAACCGCGCGATCCTCGGCGCCTTCGAGGACCGCTACGCGGCCGACATCTTCAGCATCGGGCCGGCGAGCGTCGATCTGCAGGTCGGGCTCATCGACTCGACCGGTGCCGACGTCGCGTCCGCGTCGATCACGGTCAACGGCGTCCTGTTCACCGACGTGCAGACCCTCGCCGACGCGACACCGCTCACCAGCAGCGGCAAGGTGATCCTCGGCACCACGGCACCGTTGCCGGCGAGCGCGAACCTGCTCGGCCTCATGAGCCAGTCGCTCGGGACGTTCTCGGTCGGACAAGGACTGCCCGGCTACTTCGCCCGGAAGGCACCGACGATCGTGCTCGACAACCCCGACTTCGATCTCGGGCGCGTGGGCTGGGGTCAGGAATCGCAGAACTTCCCGGGCGCCCTGATCGTCGAAGGGGGCACGGGCGGCGCGCCCGTGGCGGACTCGGGCACGCGTCTCGCGTGGCTCGGCCGGGTCAACGGCGAGACCAGCGAGCTGTCGCAGGTGATCGACGTGCCGGCCGGGGTCGGGCCTTCGTTCATCAAGTTCCGCTACCAGATCGCCAGCGAGGAGACGGAGTGCAGCCAGGTCACGCCGGTCGACACGCTGCTGCTGTTCGTCGACGGCAAGCAGGTGGACGGAGTCGTGATCTGCGCCGGGTTCAACACCGGCCCGACCTGGACCGACTTCGGCTTCGTCACCGACCTCGCCGACTACGCCGGCAAGACGATCGCACTCCGCATCCGCGGGAGCACGAACGGCACGTTGCCGAGCAGCGTGTTCCTCGATTCGCTGCGCATCGACTCGACGCCGCCTTGAGGGGATCGGAAGCGACCTCGCGATTCGCCGAGCGCGCCCGCAGCCGCTCGACCGGCGACGGCGACGTCGAGACGACCTCGACGCCGCCGCCCACACCGGCTCGCTCGCTCAGCGCGCCTTCAGCAGAGTTGCCGTGTTGGTCGTCGCGCTCGCATAGGTCGCGCTGAAGCACGTCGCCGTGCTGCCGTTGCGCGCGACCACCGTGATGCTCGGCGGCAGCGACGCGATCGGCAGCGGATCGGGCAGGTCGTCGCCCTTGCCGGTGAAGGTGAGCTTGGTCTTGCCGGCAGCACCAGCCTTCATCGTCACGGCGCTGATGCCGCCCGCGGCCGCGCTCGAGTCCTTGTACTTGTAGCCCGTGGTGCCGATCGCGGCCCACTTCGACGCGTCGCTCAGCCGGATCGCCGAGCGCAGCGTCGGGCCGTAGTACAGGCACAGATCGTAGACCGTCCCGGACGTCGGATCACCGAGCTGCGCCTGCGTGATGTCCGAGGCGCCGCCCTGGAACGTCCACTTGAGCGCGTCCTTCGTGCCGTCCGGGCTCAGGTCCTTCAGCAGCAGCGAGCTCTTGGTCGCCGTCTCGCAGACCGGCGGCTCGACCGGGCAGTCGCCCGCTCCCGGCAGCTCGAAGGCGCCCTTGTCGCACGCGGCACCGCCGGTGTCGTTGCCGTCGAGCGGACGGAAGGCGCCGCGCTGGTCGGTGGTCACGGTGCTGCCGCAGCCGTTGATGCCGGCGGGGATGGCGTCGAGCGCGGCGCTGCCGGTCGTCAGCGCGTGCATCTCGGTGAAGCCGCCGTTGTCGGCGAGGCCGAGCAGGCCGGGATCCATGCCCGTGACGTCGCCGGTGCCGAGCACGATGCCGCAGCCGGCCACGCTCTCGACGTGGTTGTAGCCGCCGCTGGTGAACGCTCCGGAGCAGTCCGGGCTGCCGCCGCCGACGTTGTCGGCGACGACCGAGTCGCTCAGCGTCACGGTGCTCAGCACGCGCTGGATGCCGCCTGCGCCACCGACCGCGGTGTTGCCCGCGACGGTGACGAAGTCGAGCAGCATGGTGCCGGAGAACGACGACACGCCGCCGCCGCCGAGGCTCGACGCGGTATTGCCGCTGATGGTCGTGTTGACCACGGTGGTGTTGCTGTTGGTGCCCGTGAGACCGCCACCACGGAACGCGGACCGGTTGTAGGCGATCGTGCAGTCGCGGATCGTGCAGGTGCTGCCGTGCGTGCAGTACACGCCGCCGGCCCAGTCGGTGGACTCGTTGTCCGCCACCGTGGTCTTCTCGAGCACCATGCTCGCGCCGCCGACGGTGATGCCACCGCCGTCGCCGCCGCTGCCGGTGCTCGAGAAGCAGTCGCCGCCAGCGCCGCAGGCGCCGATCGTCGTCGCGGCACCGGTGGCGCCGTTGCGGTTCTGGTCGATCAGGCTCGACTCGATGGTCAGCGCGCCGCTCGCGTAAACGCCGCCGCCGTCACCGCCCTCGCCGCCGTACGTCTTGCACACCGCGCCGGCGCCCGGGCAGCTGATGCTGCCGGCGTTGCCGCCGCGGCCGGCTTGATTGTTCTCGACGATCACGCGGCGCAGCGTCGTGCTGGTGCCGGGCTGAGTGAGGATGCCGCCGCCAGGGCTGCCGGCACCGGCCGTCACGTCGCAGTTCGTCTGGTTGATGCAGCTCGCGCCGGTCGCCGTCTGCGGCACGAGGCCGTTCTGGATCACCACGTCCTCGACGACCACGGTGCCCGCGCGCACGTGCAGCACCCGATCCGTCCCGTTGCCGTCGATCGCCGTCAAGTAGCCGCCGGCGCCGCGGATGGTCACGTCGCCGAGGACGTCGAGGTCGCCGGTCGCGTTGCCGTCCTCGCCGGCGCCGACGCGCCGCAGACGGTACGTGCCGGGCGGCACGGTGATCGTGTCCGCACCGCTGCCCGCGGCGCACCCGCTGACCGCGCCGTCCGTGTTCGCCGCCTGGATCGCCTCGCGCAGGCTGCAGTCGGCATCGCCGTTGAGCTCGTCGTTGGTCACGTTGACGGCGATCGTCGCCGCCGGCGCGCGGCCCGGCGCGACCAGGAGCATCGCTCCCGCGAGGAGCAGCGCCGCGGCGGCGAGGCTTCGCTGCCGAAGCCGATGTCGTGAAGAAGCGTGGCGGTTCATGGTCATTTCTCCTCCTTCTGAACGCTACCCGGCCGTCGAGCAGCGAATGCCGGCTGCGATGCGTCGGCGGGCGCGAGCATCCGCGTGATGAACGCGATCAGCTCGTCGGCCGACGAGAAGCGTTCGGCGGTCCCCGACGCCATGTGCTCGGCGCGCCCGACGAAGAGCTCCCCGGCGGGTTCCGTCGCGCCGCGAAGCTGCACGACGAACGCGCGCGACGCGGGCAGCGGCGCACAGGTTCCCTTGCCTGCGTCGCACCGGCTGGTCTCGTCCTCCATGGGCGTGCCGATAGCGCGCGACGCCGCGCGAAGTCCGTTGAGAACGACGAAACTTCGCGTAAACCTGCGTTGGACGGATGCGGGTGGAAGGCTATGTCAGTCGCGGTCCGTCGACATGGCGCCGGCTTCACCGAGCCTCGAGGGCATCACCTTTCCACCGTTCCACCTCGACCGTCGGGCCGGCCTGCTGCGGCGTGGCGAGACTCCACTCGCCCTGCGCCCGAAGACCTACGCGGTGCTGCTGCACCTCGCGGAGCGGCCCGGCGAGCTGGTGACGAAGCAGGCCCTGCTCGAGGCCATCTGGCCCGGCGTCGCCGTCACCGAGGACGTGGTGCGGCAGTCGGTCGGCGAGCTGCGCACGGCGCTCGGCGACGAGCGCGCGACGCCGCGCTTCATCGCCACCGTGCCGCGACGCGGCTACCGCTTCATCGCAGAGCTCGCGGTCGACGAGGCGCGCCCGCCCGCACCGCCGGCGCACGCGGATGCCGCGGCGCGCGAGACGGACGGCACCGTGGTCGGCCGGGCGCGCGAGCGCGCCACGATCGCCGAGTGGCTGCGTGCGGTACGCAACGGTCGCCGACAGGTGGCGTTCATCGCCGGCGAGGCCGGGATCGGCAAGACGACGCTGGTCGATACCGTGATCGACGAGCTGCGCCGTGGCGCGGACACCACGTGCCGGATCGCGCGCGGTCAGTGCATCGAGCACTTCGGTGGCGGGGAGCCATATCTGCCGGTGCTCGAGGCGCTCGCCGAGATCTGCCGCGGCAGCGATGGCGCGGCGGCGCGCGCGGAG
>JAIEPK010000554.1 GCA_019749875.1 Candidatus Binatia bacterium
GACGAGGTCGCCCCGCGCGAGCGCCTCGCCCGGTTGCTCGGTCTCGTCGGTCGCGGCGCGCTCGCGCTCGACGGCGGTCTGCCGCCGCTGCCGGCGCGCGATCCCGACGCCGACGAGGTGCTCGCGCTCGCGAGCCGGCAGCGGCTCGATCTCGCCGCCGCCCGTCAAGAACAGGTGGCGCTGCGCGAGGCGCTCGACACCGCGCGTGCGTTTCGCTGGTTCGGCGACGTCCAGGTCGGTGCGTCCGCCTCGAAGGACTCGGGAGAGAGCTACTTCGTGCTCGGCCCGAGCGCGTCCCTCGAGCTGCCGATCTTCGACCAGAAGCAGGCGCAGCTCGCGCGGCTCGAGGCACAGCTCGAGCGCAGCCGCCTGCATGCCGACGCGGTGGCGCTCGACGTCCAGAGCGAGGTCCGTGGTGCGTTCGACGAGCTGCTCGCGCAGCGTGCACTCGCGACCCATCTGCGCGATGCGCTGCTGCCGCTGCGAGAGCGCGTGGTCGCGCTCTCGCAGCAGCACTACGACTACATGCAGATCGGAACGTTCGAGCTGCTGCTCGCCAAGCAGGCCGAGGTCCTCGCGTACCGCGACTACGTCACCGCGGTGCGCGACTACTGGCTCGCGTACGCGACCCTGGAGCGTGCGGTCGGTGCGCGGCTCGCACCGGATGCCGCGTCGAGCGGCGACGTGCTCATGCTGCCGCACGCCGACGCAGGGTCGCCGACCATGCTCGAGCATCACCATCATGGAGGCCACTGAGATGTTCACCCGACGTCGCATCGTCGCCGGCGCGCTCGCGAGCGCGGGCGCAGGCGCCTGGCACGCGCTCCTCGCACGCACGGCGCGCGCGCAGGAGCACGTCCACGACCACGGCTCCGCACCGGACGCGCCGCCCTCGTCGGCGGCGCGTCCGGATCCACGAGCAGGAGCTGGCGGTCCGCCGCCGATCACCGGGACGAGCAGCTACACGCCGGTCGTCACGCCGGACGTCGGCACGCTGCCCTGGGTGATGAAGGACGGCGTCAAGGAGTTTCGACTCGTCGCCGAGCCGGTGACGCGCGAGTTCGCGGCCGGGCTGCGCGTCAAGTGCTGGGGCTACAACGGCAGCACGCCGGGGCCGACCATCGAGGCCGTCGAGGGCGACCGGGTGCGCCTCCTGGTGACCAACCGGCTGCCCGAACCGACGTCCATCCACTGGCACGGCATCCTGCTGCCGGCCGGCATGGACGGCGTGAGCGGGCTCAACCAGCCGTCGATCAAGCCGGGCGAAACGTTCGCCTACGAGTTCACGCTCAAGCAGAGCGGTACGCAGATGTACCATCCGCACGCCGACGAGATGCTGCAGATGGCGGTCGGCATGATGGGCCTCTTCATCATCCATCCGCGTACGCCGGTCGGGCCGCCGGTCGATCGCGACTTCGCGATCATGCTGCACGAGTGGGCGATCCATCCCGGGACGTACCGTCCGGATCCGTCGGTGATGACCGACTTCAACGTGTTCACGTTCAACGGCAAGGTCTATCCGGGCACGAGCCCGCTGGTCGTGCGGACGGGGCAGCGCGTGCGCATCCGCTTCGGCAACCTCAGCATGGACGAGCACCCGATCCACCTGCACGGCTTCCAGTTCTGGACCACGGGCACCGATGCAGGCCCGATCCGCGAGTCGGCGCAGGTGCGTGAGACCACGGTGCCGGTGTCGGTCGGTGCCACGCGCGACATCGAGTTCGTCGCCGACGAGTCCGGCGACTGGATCCTGCACTGCCACCGCTCGCACCACACCATGAACCAGATGGGCCACGGCATTCCGAACACGCTCGGCGTCAAGCATGGTCCCGGCGAAGCGTCGGTGCGGAAGCTGCTGCCCGGATACATGACGATGGGTCAGGACGGCATGGGCGACATGCAGGACATGGCGCACCACATGAAGGGTCCGGCCAACACGCTGCCGATGATGGCCGGACGCGGCCCGTTCGGGAACATCGAGATGGGCGGCATGTTCACCATCCTCAAGGTCCGCGACGAGGTCGCGGCCGACTACGCCGACCCGGGCTGGTACGCGTATCCACCGGGGACCGTCGCGTACCGCGTCGACGGGTGATGGTGCCGTCCCGCGCGTGAGGTCGTGTCGCCGCTCTGGCGCCGCGGCGCGGATCGGTCAGAGTGGAACGTGTCGGAAGGCCCCGAAGTCCGTCGCACCGCGGACCGCATCGCCGAGGTGCTGGTCGGCCGCACCATCGAGGCGGTCGAGCTGCGCAAGCGCACCGGCGCGCCGGGCGACGAGCTCGCGGTGCGCGTCGTCGGCAGGCGCGTCAAGGACGTGCGGACGCACGGCAAGAACATCGTGATCGCGTTCACGCGCGGGCTCTACCTGCACAACCACATGATGATGTGGGGCAAGTGGCGGACATACGCCCGCCGCGCCTACGACGAGGGTCGGGCGAAGCCGCCGCCGCGCGGACGATGGCGGCGCGCTCGCGCGTCCGAGCCGCGCCGCGAGGTGCGCGAGGTCGACGACGTGCGGCAGGACTCGCGCGTCCGCCTGGTGCTCGCGACCGCGGAGCACGTTGCGATCCAGTTCAACGGTCCGATCCTGCGCTTTTCGCGCAGCGACCCCGCGGCTCGATCGAGCGCCTCGGCCCGGATGCGCTCGCCGGTGCGCTGCCGCTGCCCGAGGTGGAGCGTGCGCTCGAGGCGCGCGGCGGCAAGACGCTCGCCGACGTGCTGCTCGATCAAAGCTTCGTCGCCGGGATCGGCAACAAGTACAAGTCCGACATCCTGTTCCTGCTCGGCCTGCACCCGTTCCGGCGCGCGGTGTCGCTCGACGCGGGCGAGCGCCGGCGCCTCTTCGCCGAGATCCCGCGCATGCTGCGCTTCGGCTACGAGAGCGGCGGGCGCAGCCGCCCGCTCGAGGACGGCGAGTCGGCACGCAGCTGGGACACGCGGCACTGGGTGTTCCGCCGTGGCGGGCGGCCGTGCTGGCACTGCAGCGCGACCATCCGCACCGACCGCGCGTCGAGCGCGCGCGTCACCTACTGGTGTCCCCGCTGCCAGCCGGAGCCGTCGTCGGAGCAGGTGGTGCCGGCACCGCCGGCTCCATCTGCGGCAGCGGCGGCTCCACCACCTCGGGCGCGGCGCCGTTCGCGGGCGCCGGCTGCACCGGCGGGTCGTCCTCGAACGACTGCTCGTACGCGCGCATGACGTCGTCGAACGCGCCGTCGAGCCGCACGCGCCCGGCGTCGATCCAGATCGCCCGATCGCAGTACGCGGCGAGGAACGCAGGGTCGTGCGACGTCATGACCAGCGTTCGACCGGACTGTGCGAGCGCACGGAAGTAGCCGTCGGCGGTGCGCGCGAAGCCGCGATCGACGTTGCCGAGGACCTCGTCGAAGATCAGGAAGCGCTCGCTGGTCTCGGCGAAGATGCTCAACGCGAGGCGCTGCACCTGGCCCATCGACAGGTCCTTCAGCGCCGCGTGCTGGAGGTGCGCGATCCCGGCGCGCGCGATGATGTCCGCGTGCCGCGGCTCCAGCCGGCGCCGCGTGAGGCCGTGGATCGCGCCGAAGAGGTACACGTTGTCGGCGACGCTCAGCTCCTGCATGAACCCGATCGTCGTGCTGAACAGCGCGCGCGGCGCCTCGGCGAGGACGATCGTGCCGCTGGTCGGTGCGAGGATGCCGGCCAGCAGGCGCAGCAGGGTCGTCTTGCCGGAGCCGTTGCGCCCGACCAGCGCCAGACGGTCGCCGGGTGCGAGCGCGAAGCTGACGTCCTCGAGCGCCCACAGCTCGTGGCGCAGCGTCTCGCGGCGTAGCAGCGCGCGCAGCACGCGCAGCGTCGTGCGCTGCGTGTGCGGGATCATGAAGCGCTTCGCGACGTTGACCAGCCGGACCGCGTCGCTCACGTGCGCTCCATCGCGCTGCTTTCGGTCGACAGGAACGCCGCGTAGCCGGCGACCAGAACCACCGTCCCGATCAGCAGGGCGTGCAGGTAGACACCCGCACCCGCCGCGGGGCCGATCATCGCGCCGCGCAGCGCCTCGAGGAACGGCGTCAGCGGGTTCAGCCAGTAGATGATGAAGCGCGCCGGCGCCGACAGGCTCTCGAGCCCGTAGAAGACCGGCGTCACGAACATCAGCAGGTGTGTCACCAGCGTCCAGATGTGCTCGGTGTCGCGCGCGAAGCTGAACAGCACCGCGCCAATCATGCCGATGCCGGTGACGAGCGCGAAGAAGGCCAGCAGCAACGGCAGGGTGGCGAGCAGACCCTGCCAGGTGAGCGTTCCGTAGTGCAGCGCGAGCAGCGTGCACAGGACCATCTCGACCAGGAACTTGTAGCCGTGGAACGCGACCTGCGAGAGGATCACGGTCTCGCGCGGGACGCTCGTGTTGAGCAGCAGCGGCCGGTTCGCGAACAGGATCGTGATCAGGAGCCGCGTCGCGGTCGCGAAGTAGCTCACCACCGCGATGCCGAGCAGGAGGTACAGCGGGTAGGCCTTCAGCTCCTCGCCGAAGCGCTCGCGGAAGACGAGATAGAGCGCGGACAGCATCGCGAACGGGGCGAGCAGGCTCCACAGGGCGCCCGCGACGGAGTTGTGGTCGGTGTGCTTGAACGCCGCGCGCACCAGCTCGACGAACAGCGCACGGTTCTCCTCGCCGAAGAACGAGCGCACGCGCGACGTGGCGCGGCCCAGGAGCCACGTCAGGTCATTGCGCGGTGCCGCGATCGGTGGCGGAGCGGTGCTCAGCGCGACCTCGCGCCGGCCCGTTCCGCCGGCGTCCGGAGCATCGCGCCGTCGTGACGGATCGACGACATGCGCCGGCAGTTTCGCGTCCGCATCGCGGGATGTAAAGCGTGCCCCCGGCGTCGGCCGCCTCCCGCGTTGCCGCTGCCGGTGTCGCCTCGTAGAGTGGGCGACGCGGCGTCGCACCGGCGCGGCGTCCGGAAATCGACTTGACGATCGCGCGCAACGCAGAAGCACCCGCACTGCCCGCGGGCCCCGAGCCCACGGCATCGGCGTGGGCTCCGCTCCGCCACGGCATGTTCCGGGCGTTGTGGATCGCGTCGCTCGCCTCCAACGTCGGTACGTGGATGCAGAGCGTCGCCGCGGTGTGGCTCATGACGTCGCTGTCGAGCTCGCCGGTCATGGTGGCGCTGGTACAGACCGCCGCGAGCCTGCCGCTCGTCCTCCTGGCGCTGCCCGCGGGTGCGCTCGCCGACATGGTCGACCGGCGGAAGCTCCTGCTCGCGGCACAGACCTGGATGCTGCTCGCATCCGGCGCGCTGGGCCTGCTCACGGTGTGGGGACTGCGTGATCCGTGGTGGCTGCTGGGCTTCACCTTCGCGATGGGCCTGGGCTCGGCCCTGACCGGGCCCGCGTGGCTCGCGATCACGCTCGAGCTGGTGCCGCGGCACGAGCTGCCGGCGGCGGTCGCGCTGAGCTCCGCGTCGCTCAACCTGGCGCGCGCGATCGGACCCGCGATCGGCGGCCTGATCGTCGCGGCGATGGGCCCCGGACCGGCGTTCCTGCTGAACGCGGTGTCGTTCCTCGCGGTGCTGGGCGTGCTGTTCGCGTGGCGGCGCGAGCCGCCGGTGACCGTGCTGCCGCGCGAGCACGTGTTCGGCGCGATCCGCGCCGGCATGCGCTTCACGCGTCACTCGCCGGCACTCAAGCGCATCCTGCTGCGCGTCGGTCTGTTCGTCTTCTTCACCAGCTCGCTGTGGGCGCTGCTGCCGGTGCTCGCGAAGCAGCGCATGGACACGCACGCTGCCGGCTATGGCGTGCTGCTCGGTGCGATCGGCATCGGTGCGGTGATCGGCGCGTTCACGCTGCCGCGGGTGCGCAGTCTCTTGACGGTCGACCGCATCGTCGACGTCGCCGGCATCGTCTTCGCGGGGGTGCTGCTGCTGCTCGGCGTCGTGCCGAGCTTCGCGCTCGCCTGTGCCCTGCTGGTCGCGTGCGGTCTCGCCTGGATGTCGCCGCTGTCGAGCCTCAACGTCGAGACGCAGTCGGTGGCGCCGTCGTGGGTGCGCGCGCGTGCGCTCGCGCTGCACCTGCTCGTGCTGCAGGGCGGGCTCGCCGGCGGCAGCGCGCTCTGGGGCTGGGTCGCGGATCGGCAGGGCAGCCCGCGCGCGTTGCAGATCGCGGGCGCGGGGCTGCTGGTCGCGGTCGTGGTCAGCCAGCGCTTCCGCCTGCGGCCGACGGCGCACATCGATCTCAGCCCCGCCGTCCGGTGGCCGGCGAAGGAGGTCATGGAGGCCGCCGAGTACGACGAGGGGCCGGTGCTGGTGTCGGTCGAGTACGAGATCGATCCTGCGCGAGAGGAGGAGTTCTTGCGCACGATGGAGATCGTGCGCCGCATGCGACGCCGCAGCGGTGCGTGGCGCTGGGGCGTGTTCCGCGATGCGGCGCGGCCGAACGTGTACCTCGAATCGTTCCTGGTCGAGTCGTGGCTCGAGCACCTCCGCCAGCACGAGCGCATGACGGTGACCGACCGTGACATCAGCTACCGCGCCCGCGCCTTCCACGTCGCCGCGGAGCCGCCGATCGTACGCCACCTGATCGCGCGCTTGCCCATTGGTTGACGGAGAGGGGTCCGGCGAGTCGGCCCGGGCGCCGCACGCGGGGCAGTTCGAACGGCACCGCGTGCGTGTGTGCGACGTCGTGCCCGCGAGTGCTTTGCGCCTGCCGGCTCCGTTCCGGTCGCCATGGTGCGGTGGCAATTCAGTCTTCCTTCGGAGCGGCTCCCAAGCAGTCACTCCGCCGGCAGGCGCAAAGCACTCGCAGTGAACGCGTACCGGCGCACCGACCCCGCGGGCACGTACTCGGCGTCGTCGGCTCGACACGTCAAGCACACTCGGAGCGACGCGGCGCGCGGCTCAGCGAAATGCCGGGATGACCTTCTCCGCGAAGAGCCGCGTCGCGCGCAGGTCGTCGACGCGGCCGAACATGGCGATGAAGTGCGTGACGCCGATCTCGGTGAACTCGCGGATGCGTTCGATGACCTGCTCCGGCGTACCCGCGATCATGCGCTCGTCCATCGCGGCGCCGACGCCACCCATCGCCGCGGCGCGCTTCTCGAGGCGTCGCTTCAGCCGGTCCGCGTCGTCGTCGATCAGCAGCGGTCCGAACCAGCTGCGCTCGATCTCGCGCGGATCGCGGCCGACGTCGGCGCAGTGCCGGTCGAGGATCTCCATCTTGTGCTTGAACTCGGCCGGCGAGCCGCCCATGTTCCAGACTTGCGCGTAGCGCGCGACGAGCTTCAGCAGCACCTTTTCTCCGCCGCCGCCGATGACGATCGGCGGGTGTGGCTTCTGCACGGGCTGCGGACGGTTCCACGCGCGCTCGACGCGGTAGTGCTCGCCGGCGAAGTCGGCGCGGTCGTCGCGCCACATGCGGACGCAGATCTCGAGCGCCTCCGCGAACTGCTCGAGGCGCTGCTTGATCGGCGGAAAGTCGTAGCCGTAGGCCTGGTACTCCTTCTCGAACCAGCCGGCGCCGAGTCCGAATTCGAGACGTCCGCCGGAGATGGCGTCCAGACTCGCGGCCATCTTCGCGACCAGGGCGGGGCTGCGGTACGAGTTGCAGCCGACCAGGATGCCGAAGCGGACGCGGCTGGTCTCGCGCGCGAGTGCTGCGAGCGTCACCCAGGCTTCGAGCTGGTCGGCATGCGCGGGCGTGACGACGCCGTAGAAGTGGTCGTCGAGCCAGAGCGTGTCATAGCCGAGGCGCTCGGCCTCTCGCCAGTGCTCGGCGAGGGCCTGGTAGCTGGCGCCTTCCTGCGGTGTCTGGATGCCGAAGCGTACGCGACGATCGCTGATCATCGGGGCCTCCTAGTACATGCGGCATGGCGGATCCACGACGGGCTCGTGAGGGGCCGGGCCGCGCTGCGCACGTGGTGTGCCCTTGTCAGGAAAAAGATCGTTGCCGAGCGCGGAGATCGCGGGCTAGCTTCGCGATGTGGCCGGAATTTTGGGAAAGACCACCGAGCTGCGGTCGGTGGCGTTGCTGGTTGCGCTCCTCGCCGCTTCGTCGGGCTGCAAAGGCAGCCGGGTCGAGCAGGCGCCGACCGACGTCCTGCTGCTCGTGGTGGACACGCTGCGCGCCGATCACCTGAGCCTGTACGGCTATTCCCGCGACACGAGCCCTGCCTTGAACCGTCTTGCGGCCGACGCGGTCGTCTTCGAGCGCGCGCACAGCCAGGCGCCGTGTACGTTCCCGTCGATGAACTCCCTCCTGACGTCGCGCTTCCCGCTCGAGTTCATCGGGCAAGGGAAGGGCAATCTCGCCATCCCGGACGGCATCCCGACGCTCGCGAGCGTCCTCCGTGAGCACGGCCTCGCGACGTTCGCCGCATCGGCCAGCGAGGTGGTGCGTGCGACGCCGTCGCGCCACAATCGCGTCGGCGGTTACCAGCGCGGCTTCGACGTCTTCGACGAGGGCTGCGTCGGGCAGCCGGCGTCGTGTCTGAACGCGCGCGGCCGCGGGTTCCTCGATGAGGGGCCCGCGCCATTCTTCATCTACCTGCACTTCATGGAGCCGCACTCACCGTACCAGCCGCCGCCGGAGCATCGGCGGCGCTTCGCCGGGCCCTACGCGGGCAATGCGCTGATCGCAGCAGGGATGCCGACCCCGATCGAGGATCTGGTCTACAAGCAAGGGCGTCCCGACCTGGTCTCCGCCGCGGACGTAGTGCACCTGCGCGATCTCTACGACGAGGAGATCTCCTACTTCGACGAGCAGCTGGACGACCTGTTTCGTCTGCTACGCGAGCGCAAGCTGCTCGACTCGACGATCGTGATCCTGGCCGCCGATCACGGCGAGTCGTTCGACGAGCACGGCTCGTATACGCACTGCCGGACGATCTACGACAGCGAGACCCACACGCCGCTGCTGATGTGGATCCCCGGGGTCAGCGGACGGCGGGTCGCGGCGCCGGCCGAGAACCTCGACATTCTGCCGACCGTCGTCGACTACCTCGGATTCGCTCCTCCTGCCGGCGTGCGCGGACGAAGCGTGCGTCCCGTCGTCGAGGGACGACCCGAGGAGCCGCCCCGGGTCGCGCGCAGCTTCCACAAGCAGATGCGTTCGATCAACGACGAGCGCTACCGCGTGATGCTCGACGTGACGAGCGGCTGGACGGCCGCCTTCGATCGCGCGTCGGATCCGGCGGAGACGATCGATCTTCTCGCGACGTCGCGACCGCCGCAGCCGGTGGTCGCGCTGCGCGCGCGACTGCTCGCGTCGGTCGCGGAGATCGAGGGCAACCGCGTGCTGCAGAACGTCCGTGCCGGCGAGCGGGTCGAAGAGAGCCTGCGCTCGCTGGGCTACCTGCAGTGATCTGCGGCCGGACGACGCCGGCGCATGCCAGCGTCGTCGGCCCCCCAGCTTGCTCGATCGCTCGTGTCGACAGTGACAGAGAGGTTCCTGGACCACCCCACGCACCCCGGCGTCCACGTCCCCTTCAGAGACCTCTCTGCCGCCTGTCTCGTACGCACCCGAGCGCTCCCCTCGACCACGTCCCCCACAACCCAGCACCACATCGTCATCCGCCCACAACCACGACGGGGAGCACTTCGTCCCCGCAGCAAGCGTGGTGCCACCTCCGTCGCCCGTGTTTCCGGGCTTCGGCTCGCCTCCGAGCGGTCCTTTCCGTGGCACTGCTGGCAAGATTTTGGCGCCCGGCGGTGATACGACCGCGCCATGGGCATGCGACGGCACCCTTTCGCACCGCCGCTGCGCGATCCCGAGGCGCGGCAGAGATTTCCCCTGCAGCGCTTCCGCGAGCTGGTCTCCGAGGCGCTCGACTCGTTGCCGAAGGGCATCTTGCCGTACCTGGAGAACGTCGCGGTGGTGGTCGAGGACGAGCCCAGCGACGAGATCCTGCTGGAGATGGGGCTCGACCCGGAGCACGACACGCTGTTCGGACTCTATACGGGAACGCCGGTCGACCAGCGCGGCGCCTCACACAACGCCTTGCCTGATCACATCGCGATCTACTATCTCCCGCTGACCGACGAGTACGCCGACGAGTACCACCTGCGGCGCGAGATCCGCCGTACCGTCGTTCACGAGGTCGGCCATCACTTCGGCTTTTCCGACCAGAGACTGCGGGAGATGGGCTACTGACGTGCCCGGCGGCTCGTCGACCACGAGGGATGAAACGGAACGGTGCACGGTGCCTGATCTCGCGTACGCAACGGCTTCGCCGACCCGAGGCGAGGCAAGGGCAGGGGGCTTCTTCTGACTTTCTCGTTCGAGACCCGGCAGCGTGACCTCGACGACATGTCCCGCGCCGAGGTCGAGCTGCTGGTGATCGGTGGCGGCATCACCGGTGCGGGCATCGCGCGCGACGCGGCGATGCGCGGGCTGCGCACGGCGCTGGTCGAGCGCGGTGACCTCGCTTCCGGCACCTCGAGCCGCTCCTCGAAGCTGATCCACGGTGGG
This sequence comes from Candidatus Binatia bacterium, assembly GCA_019749875.1. Classification (GTDB taxonomy): domain Bacteria; phylum Desulfobacterota; class Binatia; order UBA12015; family UBA12015; genus VGTK01. The sequence continues at coordinate 10,438 of JAIEPK010000554.1, forward strand.
CTGCGCTATCTGGAGCAGGGCGAGGTCGGCCTCGTCCTCGAAGCGGCCGCCGAGCGTCGCACGCTGCGCAAGATCGCGACCCACCTCGCGGTACCGGGCCGGATGGCGCTGCCGATCCACGGCCGCACCAGCGCCGGGCTCATGAAGCTGCGCGCCGGTCTGTGGGCGTACGAGAAGATGGCCCGCATCGCGCCGGAAGAGCGGCACGAGATCTGGAAGCGCGACGACACCCTCGACCACGTGCACGGCCTCGAGCCGCAGAACCTGCAGGGCGCCGCGGTCTACACCGAGTACGTGACCGATGACGCGCGCTTGACGCTCGAGACCGTCAAGTCGGCGAAGCGTGCCGGTGCGCTGGTCGCGACCTACGCGCCCGCGGTCGGGATCGTCGAGGAGGCGCCCGCGGCGTCGACTGCCGGGGGCACGACGGCGCGCTCGCCGCGGCTCCGCGTGTCGATCAACGACGACCTGACCGGACGGCTGCACGAGGTCACGGCACGCGTCGTCGTGAACGCGGCCGGACCGTGGGTCGACGCCGTGCGCGGCCTCGGCGGTGCCGCCGCACCGCGCATGCACTTGACCAAGGGCATCCATCTGGTCGTGTCGCGCGAGCGCCTGCCGGTGGACGACATGATCGTCATGCGTGCGGTGGATCGCCGCATGGTGTTCGTCGTGCCGTACGGCGACATCGTGTGGATCGGAACCACCGACACCGACTACCCGCGTGCCGTCGAGCGTCCGACGATCACGCGCGAGGACGTCGACTACCTGCTCGAAGCGACCAACCGCACGTGGCCGGCGGCGCGCATCGGCGACGACGACGTGCGCGGCGCCTGGGCCGGCGTGCGGCCGCTGCTGCACCAGGAGGGCAAGAAGCCGTCCGAGATCTCGCGTCGCGACGAGATCCTGGTCGAGCCCAACGGGCTCGTCTCGATCGCGGGCGGCAAGCTCACGACCTACCGCCGCATGGCGGAGCGCGTGGTCGACGCGGTGGTCGAGCGTCTCGGCAACAAGGCCGCGCGGCCGTGCACGACGGGCGACGTCCCGCTCGTCGACGGCGAGACGCCCGTGCCGATCGTACGCACGTCGCTGTCCGACGCCGACGTCGCGTACGCGGTCGACGCCGAGTGTGCGGTCTCGATCTGCGACGTGCTCGAGCGGCGCGCGCGCAGCAACCTGTTCGCGTCCGGCAACGGACTCCCCGACGTCGAGCGCGTCGGCGGCATCCTCGCGCGACGCCTCGGCTGGGACGAGCGTCGCCTCGCCACCGAGATCGAGCATTACCGTGCGCGCATCGCCGAGGACGTGGCGTGGCGCGCCGCCCGGAGCTGAGCATGAGCATCGTCGACGCCCTCACGAGCGCGCTGCCACCGGGCCGCGTCGTCACCGAAGCGAGCGATCGCAAGGCGCACGCACACGACTACTGGGCCCTCGAGGCGATCCGGGACCGCGGACCCGAGCCGGCACCGTCGCCGCCGTGCGTGGTCTACCCGGAATCGACCGCCGAGGTCGCGGCGGTGCTGAAGATCGCCGACGCGCGGCGCGTACCGGTGGTGCCCTACGGGCTCGGGTCCGGTGTGTGCGGCGGCGTCCGCCCGGGGAGCGAGGCGATCGTGCTCGACACGCGCCGGATGGCGGCGCTGCTCGACGTGAACGGCGAGGCGCTCACCGCGCGCGTGCAGGCGGGTCTGAACGGAGCGGAGTGTGAGCGGCTGCTCGACGAGCGCGGCTTCACGCTCGGGCACTTCCCGCAGTCGATCGCGCTTTCGACCGTCGGCGGATGGGTGTCGACGCGTGCCTCGGGCCAGCTGTCGACGCGCTACGGCAACATCGAGGACATGGTGCTCGCGCTCGAGGTCGTGTTGCCGGGCGGGCGCGTCGTGCGAACGTTTCCCGCGCCGCGCGCGGCGACCGGTCCGGATCTGCGCCAGCTCTTCCTCGGCGCAGAGGGCACGCTCGGCGTGGTCACCGAGGTCGCGCTCAAGATCGCGCCCAAGGCGACGTGGCACCAGGGCTTCGCCGCGACGCTCGCGAGCTGGGACGACGGCATCCAGATCAGCCGCGAGATCCTGCAGGCGGGCTGGCGTCCCGCGGTGCTGCGCCTCTACGACGAGATCGAGGCACAGCGGAACTTCGGGACCTGGGTACAGACCCCGGCGCCGCTGCTGCTGGTGATGGGCGAGGGCACCGCTGCGATGGCCGCCGCGCTCGAGATCGAGCTCGAGGCTGCGCGCGGTGCCTGCCGTGCACGCGGTGCGAACCTGCTCGGCGACGAGCCGCTGCAGCACTGGCTGGGACGCCGCAACCACGTGCCGTCGTGGGACCAGCTGCTCGCCGGCGGGCTGGTCGTCGACACCATCGAGGTCGCGGCGACCTGGGATCGCGTCAAGCAGCTGCACCGCGCGGTGACCGACGCGATCGGCGCCGTGCCCGGGATCATCCAGGCGAGCGGCCACACCTCGCACGGCTACACCACGGGCGTGAACATCTACTTCACGTTCATCGGCTCGGCGACCGCACCGGACGAGCAGGAGCGCATCTACCGTCAAGCTTGGTCGGCGGCGATGGAAGCATCGCTCGCCTCGGGCGCCACCATCGCGCACCACCACGGCATCGGGCGCGTGCGCCGCGAGTATCTCGCGCGCGAGCTCGGCGACGAGGGCATCGCGGTGCTGAGGGCCGTGAAGGCGGCGCTGGACCCGAACGGGATCATGAACCCGGGCGTCCTGCTGTAACTGCCGGCACTCGGTCCGGCGCAGCGGAAGTGCGGGGATGTCGACGGGTCCGCCGCTTCGGATGGGGGAACCGCACCCTGCGGCAGCGCAGCTGCGGTCGTGCACCGAGGCCTACCTGGCCGCGATCGCGGCACGCGGCGTCGACGCCTTCCTCGCCAACGGGCGCGGTCTCGCGATGGTCCTCCGGCCGGCCGGCGGGCGAACGGTGCCGCTGCTCGTCAGCGACGGTCGGCCCGGCAAGCCGGCGATCGCGTCGCCGACCGCGCACCACCTCGGCTATCCGTCGCACGAGATCGGCCGCGCGCAGGGGCGCATCGCGCGCCTCGCCCTGCGGGCGGCGACGCGACCGGTCGAGGCGGTGCTGCGGCTGACCGCGTTCGACCGCGTCGTGTTCGTCAATCACTGGTTGTTCCCATCGGCGCCGCCGTTGCCCGCCGCGCGCGACCAGCTCGCTCGGCTGCTCGAATCGGTCGTTCGCGACTGGCCGGACCACGCCGTGGTCGTGCCGGGTGTCGTCCCCGCGCTGTCGGCGGAGCTGCTGCGGGTCTTGGTCGACCTGGGCGGCCGCGCGGTGCCGAGCCGCGTCGTCCACCTGCAGCGACCCGGGCGCTCGTTCCGCGGCGGGCGGATGCGCAGCGTCCGGCACAATCGCAACGCGGACTTCGCCGTGTACGCGCGCCATGCGCCGCGCGCCACGAGCAACGCGTTCTTCCTCGCGGAGCAGGCCGAACGGATCGCCGAGCTCTACCGACAGCTCTACCTCGAACGGCACCCGGCGTGGCTCAACCCGCAGCTGACGCCGGCCTTCTTCCGCCTGCTGATCCAGTCGGGCGCGTTCGAGGTGTGCGGTTGGACCGACGACGGGGGCCGACTGGTCGCCTTCAACGTGCGCCTGATCGGCGACGGCGTGATCTGGTGGACCGTCGGCGGCTACGACACCACGCTGCCGCGGTCGCGGGGGCTGTACCGTCTGATCTCGACCGACGACGTGGCCGCGGTCGAAGAGCGCGGGCTGCTGCTCAACCAGGGCGCCGGCAACGGCGACTTCAAGAGACGCCGCGGCGCGGAGCCCGCGGCCGAGTTCGAGGTGGTGTTCGACCGCCACCTCGCGCCGCAACGTCGCCTCCCCTGGCAGCTGTTGGAGCGCGCGCGTCGCTGGAGGGTCGGGCGTGCGACGGTGCTGCGGCTCGACGCGGCGTACGACCGCGTGCCGCCGGGGGATGGCGCTTGACGGCCAGGATCGTCGTCATCACCTCCTCGGTGGGCTTGATCGAGGGGTTCGTGCGCGACCGACGGCTCCAGCGGCGGATCGGCATCGAGGTCCCGCTGCTCGTCCGGACCCACCCTTCGATGCAGCCGCTCGACCGCCTGCGCGATCTGCGACACGCCATCGAGCGTCGTGCGCGCATGACGGGTCGCTCGCGGGTCGCGCATCTGGTCGAGCACTTCGCCTGGCGCGCGATCCACCGGGCGGCGTTTCCGCACGTCGCGACGGCGCTGTCCGCGCCGGTGCCGTGGCTCACCGTGATCGACGCCCTGGCCACGCACGATCCGTCGGTGCCGCGCGCGCTCGCCGGCGTGCGTGCCGACCTCGCCGTGGTGTTCGGGGGAGATCCGATCCCGCCGCGCATGCTCGACCGCATGGGCGTCCCGCTGCTGAACGTCCATGCCAGCGATCCGTCGTTCTGTCGCGGGATGCCGCCGGTGTTCTGGGAGGTCCATGCGGGGCTCGAGTGCTTGACGCTCACGCTGCACGAGATCGTGGCGCGCCTCGACGCGGGTGCGGTGGTCGCGCAGCGCACGATGCCGATCGCCTGGCGACGGACGCTGGTCGAGACGCTGCGCGCGACCCGTGACCGGATGGCGCTCGAGCTGCCGTCGCTCCTCGGCGATGGCATCGGGCGTGTCGTCGCCGGCGAGGCACGAGCGTGGAGCGTTCCACCGGGCCCGTTGCGCACGTTGCCGACGCTCCGTGCGATCGCCGGCGCGGAGCGCCGCTGCAGGCGCCGCTGGCGCGCGCACGGACCCGGCTGAGCGGACGAGCGGGCCGACGGCTCCGGGCGAGGCGCGCGCAGCGCGTCACTGCGTCGGACAGCCCGCACCACCGGTGATGCGTGCGGCCGCGGCGGCCGCGGCGCGGGCCTCGTCCGATGCGCCGTGCGTCGCGAGCGTCGCGGCGAGTCGGCAGGCGATCGCGCCGTCTCCGGGCGAGAGCTCCAGCGCACGGCGATCGTGGGCGATCGCGTCGTCGATGCGACCGGTCGCGAGATCGAGCGTCGCGAGCGCGGCGTGCATGCCGGCATCGTCCGGAGCCGCGGCCAGCGCCCTGTCGAGGTGGCGCCGGGCATCGTCGTGGCGGCCGCGTGCCGCGAGGATCGCGCCGTACTGCGCGTTCGCCTGAGGGTCGTCCGGAAGGCGGTCGAGCACGGCCGCGAAGTGGGTCGCCGCGTCGTCGGGCTGGTGCATCGCGAGCGCGACGATCCCGAGGTTGTAGTGGGTGGTGGCGACGTTGTCGGCGACCAGGTCCGGATCGAGCCAGCTCGGGGTGATCGCGAGCAGACGCCGGTAGTGCTCGCGCGCCTCGGCGAAGCGACCCTGGTCGAGCAAGGCGTCGGCGACGAACTGATGCGCGCGGTAGTTGTCGCTGGTGACGTCGGCGGCGCGCGCGAACAGCGACAGCGTGTCGTGCCACGGCAGCAGCTGCGCCCGCGTCGCGAGCACGAGCGCGAGCAGAATCCCCGCGACGGCACCGGTCGCGATCGTGCGCCGCAGCGCCGTGCGCGCCCACTCGCGCAGCGTCCACAGCAGGGCGACCTGCAGGCCCAGGATCGGCAGGTAGGTGAAGCGGTCCGCCATCGACTGGATGCCGGCCTGGACGAAGCCGAGGACGGGCACCAGCATGCCGACGAACCACAGCCAGCCGACGAGCAGCCAGGGACGGGTACGGAGCTGCCACGCCGCGGCCGCGCTGATCGCCGTCAGCAGCGTCACCGCGCCGGCGATGGCGAGAGGCGGCCACGCGGCCGGATAGGGATAGATCACGGCGAGTCGCGCCGGCCAGACGACCCCGCCCAGGTAGCGCGCGAGTGCGACCACGGCGTTCGCGGCGCGCATGCCGGCCGGTACGCGCAGGAAGTCGGCTCCGGCTCCGGTCTGCGTGAGATACGTGGTCGTTGCGGCTCCGAACGCGAGCGCGAAGAAGGTCCACTTCTCACGAACCAGCGTCCACGCTTCGGCGAGCGCGGTGCGCGACGTGTCGGCGCCGGACGCGAGCCGCAGCCGGCGGAGCGGCCATACGTCGAGCAGCAGCAGCACGAACGGCAGCGTCACGACCATCGGCTTGCTCATCAGCCCGAGCACGAAGGCGAGCAGGGCGAGCAGCGCGAAGCGCTGCTCCGCGGGGCCCGTGCGCGCCGCGCCGACGTCGTCCGGTGTGCGCTCGACGAAGCGCGCCGCCCACGCCCACAGCGCGAGCAGGAAGAAGAAGCCGCACAGCACGTCCTTACGCTCCGACACCCACGCGACCGACTCGACGCGCAGCGGATGCCAGCCGAACAGGGCCGCGCACGCGGCGCTGGTCCATGTTGCAGCCGTCAAGCGCCGCAGCGCGAGGAACACGAGCACGACGTCGACCGCGTGCAGCAGGACGCTCGTGGCATGGTGTCCGCGCGGATCGTCGCCCCACGCGAGCGCGTCGAGCTGGTGGGAGATCCAGGTCGCGGGATGCCAGTTGCCGGTCGGATTGTCGGCACGGAAGGCCCAGGCGAGATTCTCGGCGGTCGGGCCGCCGAGCACGTGCGGCTGGTGCGCGACGTAGAGCGGGTCGTCATAGCGCACGAACTCGAAGCCCGTCGCCGGCGCGAACAGCCACGCGGTCAGCGCGAACAGCAGCGCGGCCAGCGCGAAGCGCAGGCCCGACGGGTCGATCGCGACGTGCCGCGGCTCCGCGCCGTGCGCACGATCCCGTGTGCGCGTGTCGCCGCGTGGAGCGCGCTCGGTCCGTTTCGTCGGCCGCATCGGTCTACCGCGTGCCATGTGAGCGCCATGCCCTCGCGGGGAGTGGGCCCCGCGCGGCTTCGCCGCGTGGAGCGAGGGTGCGCGTGCCCCCTCGTGGTGATCAACGCCGGTCGAGCTGCTGACGTCGCTCGTGCGCAACGCCTTACGCGGCTCGAAGCGTCGGCAACGTACGCAGCCGACGAGCGACCTGTCAACGCGCCGTCATGCGCGCGGTGCGCTCGCGCACGGTCCCCTCGCGGGCATCGCGATGCTAACATCGCCCGGGTTGGGGGAGAGTGCGGCGAATGGCGACCTACGCGATCGGTGACGTTCAGGGCTGCTTCGGTATGCTGAAGCGGCTGCTCGACCGGATCGAGTTCGATCCGGCGACCGATCGCGTGCTGCTGGTCGGCGACCTCGTCAATCGTGGTCCGCAGTCGGCGGAGGTGCTGCGCTGGGCGATGCGCAACGAGAAGTCGGTGCGCGTGGTGCTCGGCAACCACGACCTCTACCTGATCGCGCGCGCTCTCGGCGCGCTCGCCCGCAAGAAGCGCGACACGCTCGACGGTGTGCTCGACGCGCGCGACCGCGGCGACATGATCGACTGGCTGCGCACGCGACCGCTGGCGTACCGCAACAACGGCCATCTGATCGTCCACGCCGGCATCCTGCCCGCGTGGACCGCCGACGAGGCCGAGCAGCTCGCGGGCGAGGCCGAGGAGATGCTGCAGAGCAAGGACGCGGCGAAGCTGCTGTCCTCGCTCGGCGAGCCGCCGCGGAAGTGGAGCGACAAGCTGCGTGGCCTCGACCGTGTCGTCAGCATCGTGCAGGTCCTGACGCGCATGCGCACCTGCTGGAAGGACGGCGTACCGAACCTCGAGTTCAGCGGCCCGCCGGAGGAAGCGCCTGCCGGCTGCCGCGCATGGTTCGACGTGCCGGGCCGCAAGGAGAAGGACGTCACGGTGGTGTTCGGCCACTGGGCCGCGCTCGGGCTGCACGTCGGCGAGCGCGCGATCGGCCTCGACACCGGCGCCGTGTGGGGCAACAAGCTCACGGCCATGCGGCTCAAGGACCGCACCGTGTTCCAGGAAGCCGCGCGCTAGTGCGCCGTCGTCGAGATCGCGTCGTGCAGATTGACGTCGATCGGCGTCCCTCGCAAGGAACATCGACGTAGGAATATCGGGAAGACTCCGAGGAGGTGTGACGCAGCGAGGGGCGGCGAGATGCGCGATGCGATCTCGACGGCGGTGCACTAGTACACCGCCGTTCAGATTGAGTAAAGTTGCTCGCGCAGCGTCCAAGGGACTATGCGACGAGTGCACGTGATCAAGCTCACGAAGCGGCAGCGGGAAGACCTGGAGGCGATCGTCGGTCGGCGATCGAACCCTGCCGGGATGGTTCGCAGGGCACGCGTGATCCTGCTGACTGCTGCGGGCGAGTCTGGAGTCACGATTGCCGAGAAGCTCGATCTCTCGATGGTGTCGGTCTCGCGCATTCGGCGGCGATTCATCGACGGTGGAGTCGAGGCCGTGGCGGAGCGGCCGAAGACCGGACGCAAGGACCATGCGGTGGCGCCAGAGGTGGAGAAGCAGATCGTCGAGCTGGCAATGTCACCGCCGCCTGCGGGTCGCAGCCGCTGGACGACGCGGCTCATCGGCAAGCAGCTGGGCCTGACGAGCGGATGCATCTCGGACATCCTGCGGCGCAACGGGATGAAGCCGCATCTCGTGCGGACGTACAAGGTGAGCCGCGATCCGGAGTTCGCCGCCAAGGTGAAGGATGTCGTCGGGCTGTACTTGAACCCACCTGAGCACGCGGTCGTGCTCAGTGTCGACGAGAAGACGTCGATTCAGGCTCTGCAACGGACGCAGCCACCGCTGCCGCTACGCTCCGGGCGCGCCGTTCGGCACACGCACGACTACAAGCGCCACGGAGTCGTCGACCTCTTCGCTGCGCTGGAGGTCGCAACGGGCAAGGTTACGCACCGCGTGAGTGACACGCACACGGGGGCCGACTTCCTTGCATTCATGAAGAAGGTCGTTCGCCAGTATCCCGGCCGTGAGCTTCACGTGTTCCTGGACAATTCGTCGACGCACGGAACCGAGGACATCCAAGCTTGGCTGACGAACAATCCGCAGGTCCACTTCCACTACACCCCGACCAGCGCGTCGTGGCTCAATGAGGTCGAGGGATTCTTTGGCATCCTGGCCAAGCAGTCGCTCAGCCTCACCGACTTTCCGAGCAAGCGTGCGCTACGCGACCACCTGAATGCGTACATGCGCCAGTGGAATCGCTCGCCCACGCCGTTCGAGTGGACCAAGCCCGCGAACGCCATCATCCAAAGCCACCGCAAGATGCTTAACCGTCTCTCGACGGCGGTGCACTAGCGCCAGCTCGGCGCGTCAGCTCCCGGCGCGCTCGGTGGCGCAGTCCGGGCAGGTCGCGACGTCGCGTCCCGGCGCCCCCGGTACGAGCTTCGGCAGCGCGTGCTCGAGTGCGTGCGCGACCTTGTTGCGGGTCGCGACGAAGACGTTCTCGTCCTGCCCCGCCGGATCGGCGATGTCGCCGCCCAGGCCGGCGAAGTCGCGCAGCGTGACCACCGGCTTGTCGATCTGCTCGGCGTCACCCATCTGCGCGCGCACCATGCGCACCTGCTCCTCGGTCATCGTGATGATGAGATCCGCCTGATCGAGCAGGTGGCGGTGGCCGCGTTTCAGATCGCGTGCGACCGCGTCGGGCTCGAGGTGGATGTCGACGTCGCGCAGGACGAGGCGCGTGTCGAGCGACACCAGGCTGCCGTCGCGCGCGTACGGCGCGATGCCGCCGGACGTGACCAGCATCGCGTCCGCCGGCACTGCATGGTCGGACAGCAAGCGGACGAGCAGATGCTCCGCCATCACGCTGCGCGAGGTGTTGGCGTGGCAGACGAAGAGGACGTGGCGGTAGGGATAGCTCATGGTGCGCGTGGAGCCGGAGCGCATGCGCGCGCCCCGGCTCCGTCGACGGTCGTGCCGATCAGAGTCCTTCGCCCATGACCGCGGCCATGCTCTCCTTCGCGGTGATGCCCTTCGCGAGCTCGGTCTTCAGCGCGGGGCCGAGCTTCTCCGGATCCCACGTCGCCTGCTGGCGGACCTTGCCCACGGTGTGCCAGCCCTGCAGCAGGAACACGGTGCCGCCGCCGACGCGGAACACCTCGCCGTGCACGTCCGCGGCGTCGTCGCTCGCGAGCCAGGTGACGAGCGGTGCCACGTTCTGCGGACCCCACACGTCGAACTCGCCTTCCTTGACGTCGCCGCCCATGAGGCCGGCGGTCGACGGCGTCGCCTCGACGGTGAGACGCGTGCGCGCGAGCGGCGCGATCGCGTTCGCGGTCACGCCGTAGCGGCGCATCTCGGCGTCGATGATGATCGCCATCGCGGCGACTGCGGCCTTGCACGCGCCGTAGTTGCTCTGGCCGACGTTGCCGAGGAGCCCCGCGTCCGACGCCGTGTTGATCACGCGGCCGTTGAGCTGATTGCCCTTCTTGTGCTCCTCGCGCCAGTACGCGCACAGATGGTGCGACATGTTGTAGGCGCCCTTCAGGTGCACGGCGACGACGGCGTCCCACGACTCCTCGTCCATGTTGAAGATCATCCGGTCGCGCAGGATGCCGGCGTTGTTGACCAGGATGTTGGCCTTGCCGAAGGTGTCGAGCGCGCACTCCAGGATGCGCTTGGCACCCTTGTGATCGGTCACGCTCTCGCCGTTCGCGATCGCGTCGCCGCCCATCTTCTTGATCTCGGCGACGACCTCCTGCGCGGGCGAGCCGGTCGGCGCGCCGCTGCCGTCGAAGTGCGCGCCGAGGTCGTTCACGACGACCTTCGCGCCGTGCTTCGCCATGAGCAGCGCTTCCTCGCGGCCGATGCCGCGGCCCGCACCGGTGATGATCGCAACTTTCCCTTCGAGCAGCATGTGACGCAGACCTCCCTTGAAGAATCTCTTCGACTTGACCGGATTTGCCGGGGACTTCTGCGGCGGCGCACCGTCCCGGACGGGACGGCGGCGCGACCGCAACCCGGTAGGATTGCCGCAGCGTGCGACCGGATGTCAACCGCGGCTCGGCCGGTCGGCCGGTCCGATCGAGGCGCGGCCGCGGGCTCGCTCGTGGTTGCGGGGAGCCCGGAGCGCAGGGTTGGATCGCCGAACGACGCGATCACGCCTCGGGGTCGTTCTGTGCCTTGCAGCTCTCGCTGCCGCCGCCGATTCTCGCGGCCAGCGTCGGATCGAGCTTCTTCAAGGCCTCGTAGCGCGCCGCGGCGTCGTCGACGCGGCCGGCTGCGGCGTACGCCCGCACCAGCGCCGCCACGGCGAACGCATTCGACGGATCCCCGGCGACGCTCGCCTCGAGCTGGGTGACGGCGTCTGCGGAGCGTCGCAGGCGACCGTAGACCACGCCGAGCCGGTAGCTGATCCACGAGCTCGTCGGCGTCGTGCGAACGGCCGTCTCCAGCTCGACCGCCGCATCGGCGAAGCGACTCTGCGAGACGAGGGCGTCGGCGAGGCCCACCCGCGCACGTGTGCCGTCGGGCTCGTCCTCGACGAGGCGGCGGAAGATGTCCTCGGCAGGCCGCGGCTCGCCCACCTTCAAGTGGGCCGACCCGAGGAGGTAGCGGCATTCGTCGGCGAGCGCGCGCTGCTCCGGCGTCGCCAGACGAATGCACGCACGCAGGGGCGCGATCGCGCTGCGCGCGTCATCGAGCTTGACGAGCGTCGCGCCGAGCACGTACTGCGCGTCGGGCGCCTCGGGAGCGGTCCGGAGGGCGGTGCGGCTCTCTGCGGCAGCTTCGTCGTAGCGTCCGAGCCGATAGAGCGTGGAGGCGAGCGAGATGCGGCAGTGCCCGCAGTCCGGCTCGAGCGTGAGCGCCATGCGGGCTTCCCGCAGCGCGTCGTCGTTTCTCCCCAGCGCCCAGTAGCTCGGCACCATGTTGTCGTGCGGGTCCGAGGACCCGGGGGCGAGCTCGCTGGCGCGCCGGTGCGCCGCGAGTGCGGCCTCGTACTCGTGCCGGAGGTAGTGTGCCGCGCCGAGCACATCGTAGGCGTCGGCGGATCCGGGATCGGCCGCGATTCCCTGCTGCGCCTCGGCGAATGCTTCGTCGGCGCGCCCCGCCTCCACGTGGCGCAATCCCGCGTCGACGTGGGTCTTCGCCGGGCTCTCGGCGCGCACCGGAGCAGGCACGGTCAAGAGGGCGACCGCGACGACCACCCGACGCAGCGCGATGCGCTGCCCCGAGCGCAAGTTCCACAGCGGTCGTCTCATTCTCCGACCCTCCCCAGCCGGCCGACGTTCGAGAGCAAGAGTCGGCGTTCGGAGCCGGGAAGATGAGGGTTGGTCTCAGGCCAGGCGACCGAACGAGCGCCGCCCGCAGCCGGGACACAACGCGCGACCGCCCTGGCCCTCGACGCCGGCTGCGAGGACCCGCCAGCCGAGGCTGCCGAGCAGCGCCGGCTCCGCGGTGACGACGCTGCAGCCGCACCCGGCGCACGTGAACACCGGACGGTGCTCGCTCGCGAGGCTCGAAGACGAGGAAGGCTGCTGTGCTCTGCCGTAGGAGTACAGGTCGAGAGTCATGTCGTGGTCCTCGATCAGGCGGCCTTGCGCGCGCGCGCGGACTTCTTGCGGGGCTTGGTCGTCTTCTTGGCGTCGCCCTTCAGGCTGTCCTTCAAGGCCTGCATGAGATCGACGACCTTGCCCGCCGGCTTTGCGGCGGCTCCCTCGCCGACATCGAATTTGGGCTTGCCCTCGATCAGCTTCTCGACCGCCTTGCGGTAGGCGTTGGGATGCGCGGCTGGATCCCACCTCTCGGTCATCTGCTCGATCAGGGTGGCGGCCATCTTGACCTCTGCCGGCTTGGCGGCGAGCTCCTTGACGGCGAGCTTGCGCGGATCGCGGAGCTCCGCCGCGCTGCGCATCACCTCGAGCGAGAGGATGCCGGAGCTCGGTACCAGTGCCGCGAGGAGCGGGCGCGTGCGCATGTAGAAGCGCGCGATGCCGACCTTGCCGGTCTCGTCGAGCGCACGCCGCAGGACGCCGTACGCCTTCGCGCCGCCCTTGGCCGGGGTCACGTAGTAGGGCTTCTCGAACAGCAGTGGGTCGAGCGCCTTCGCATCGACGAACTGCAGGATCTCGATCGTACGCTCGCCTTCACCGAGCTCCTTCTGGACCTCGTCGAGCTCTTCCGCTTCGACCACCGCGTAGCGGCCCTTCGACACCTCGTAGCCGCGCACGATCTCCGAGCTCGGCACCTCGCGGTTCTCCCTGCTGCAGAACTTCCGGTAGCGGATCGGTGCCAGGTCTTTGCGGTGCAGCTGATGGAAGTGCACCCGCTCGGCCGCCTCGAGCGCGGCGTGAAGGCCGACGGGGATGGTGACGAGGCCGAAGGAGAGCTGCCCGGACCAGATCGCGCGCGCCATGTCGGGCGCCGGAGCGAGATTCGTGCCACGTGAATCGCCCGGTTCCGCCGGCGCATTTGCGCGTCGTCGCATGTAGCTTCTACCGGCAGCGTGGCGCTTCGCGCCGGCAGCGGCTGGCTTCGTCGTTAGGCCGAGTCGCGCTGCTTCAGGCGAGCGCGGCGGCGGTCGTGTGGAACCAGCGCACGGTCGCCATCTCGTCCTCGAGAATGCTCTCGAGGAGTGCCCGCGTCTCGCAGTCCTCCTCGATCTGCGCGAGCACCGCGCGGATCGGCGCGACCGCGGCCTCGACGTCCGGCAGGCGACGCACGAAGTCGGCGAGCTTCTCGGCGTCGCCGACCGTCGGCGAGCCGAGCCTGGCGCGGGCCGCCGTTTGAAACTTCTCGGGCAGCGACGCCTGGCACTTGCCGCCGAGCGCCACGATGCGCGCGCCGAGCAGCTTGCCGTGCATCGCCTCCCGCTCACGCACGACCTGCAGGCCGCCGCGCACGCGCGGGTCGGGCGACACGGCGTACCAGAGCGCGAAGACCTCGCCGCCGAAGGTCTCGCCGGCGCGGAACTCGTCGAGGAAGTGCAGCACCATCTCGCGCTCGCTCGCGAAGCTCCGGTCGCGGACCTGATACGTCCTGGCCGGTGCGGCCTGCGACGGGCCATCCCCGTTGGCCGTGGTCGCTCCCCGGACCTCGCGCAGCTGCTCCTCGAACAGCTCGTCGGAGATCAGGCCGCGACGGTAGGCCTTCAGCAGCTGGCGCAGCTCGAACTCGCTCGTGACCTCGGCCATCATCGTCCTCGAACGTACCGCCGGCCGCCGCACAGGCCCGAGACCGAGCAGGTCCAGGAGGGCGGCGATCAGGCGGAGCACGCACTCCATCTCGCCACTCTTTGTCGGCTCGAGTCGAGCGTGGACTTAGCGGCGCCGGAGCTCGAGGGAGCGTCCTCAGTCCGGAACGTGCGGCTCGGCGTGCTCCGGACGGACGGGGTAGGCGCGCGCCAGGAACGGCGTGATCGCGACCAGAAAGGCGTCGTTGCGATCGCCCGCGACCTGGTGCCCGGCGCGCTCGACCGTCGCCGCCTCGGCGTGCGGGATGGTCTCCAGCAGCTCGCGCACGCCGTCCTCACTGAGCACGTCGCTCGACGCGCCGCGCACGACCAGCGTCGGGACCTGCACCACACGCGCCGCCTCGATCAGCGCCTCGTGCGAGAGCCCCATGATGCGCGACTTGTACTGCCCGTCCGGCGTGTCGGCGACCGGCGTACGAAAGTACTTGTCGTAGTGCCACTCGAAGCGACCGTCCGGACGCTGGCGCAGGTTGCGCTTGAGCGACTCCGCGCGAATCGAGCCCGGCGGCCGGTTCGGGTTGTACTCGCGCAGCGCCTCGACCACCTCGTCGAGCGAGCCGAAGCTCTCGTGCCGGGTCATGAAGTCGCGGATGCGACGTACACCCTCGGTCTCGAGCCGCGGGGCCACGTCGACCAGCATCAGCGCGGCGCAGAGCTCCGGGTGATGCGCCGTCAAGTAGAGGCTCACGAGGCCGCCGAGAGAGAAGCCGAGCAGCGCGACGCGCGGGTGTCCGAGCTGCGGCAGCACCGCGACCACGTCGGCGGTGAAGTGCATCAGCCCGTACTCCTGATTCGGCGCCCAGTCGCTCTCGCCGTGGCCGCGCAGGTCGAGCGCCGTGACGTCGTAGCCGAGGTCGCCCAGGTGCGCGCAGCTCTCTTCCCACGCGTGCCGCGTCTGCCCGCCGCCGTGCAGCACCACGATCGGTGCACCGCCGCCCTGCCAGCGCGAGTAGCGCAGGGTGACGCCGTGGCCGGACAGGGATCCGGTGGTCTCGGGGACGCGGCTCGTCATCGGCGGGATCGAGCGGTCTCGGCGGGATCTCTCGGGATCGGCTGGTCCCTGGTGTCAGGCGGCCTTGCGCTCGAAGCGCAGCACGATCTCCCCGTCCACCACGTCGGCCGTGGCCTTACCGCCCTCGCTCAGGTCGCCGAACAGGATCGCGTCGGCGAGCGGCCGCTTGAGCACCTTCTCGACGAGACGCGCCATCGGCCGAGCGCCGAACGCGCGGTCGAAGCCCTTCTCGGCGAGGTACTCCTTCGCCGCCTCGCTGAGCTCGAGCGTGACGTGCTTCTCGGCGAGCTGCGTGTGGAGCTCGCCCAGGTTCTTCTCGACCACGCGCGCGATCGCGACCGGGTCGAGCGGGTTGAACTGCACGATCGCATCGAGGCGGTTGCGGAACTCCGGGCTGAACGTCCGCTCGATCGCCCCCTTCGACGAGCCGCTGCCCTCACCGGGCCCGGTGAAGCCGATCGACGACGAGGCCATCTCGCGTGCGCCCGCATTGGTCGTCAAGATCAGGACGACGTTGCGGAAGTCGGCCTTCCGCCCGGTGTTGTCGGTGAGGGTGGCGTGATCCATCACCTGCAGGAGCACGTTGAACAGATCGGGATGCGCCTTCTCGATCTCGTCGAGCATGACCACCGCGTGCGGGTTCTTCCGCACGGCATCGGTGAGCAGCCCGCCCTGGTCGAAGCCCACGTAGCCCGGCGGCGCGCCGATCAGCCGCGAGACGGTGTGCTTCTCCATGTACTCGCTCATGTCGTAGCGCAGCAGCTCGACGCCGAGGATCTTCGCGAGCTGCTTGGCGAGCTCGGTCTTGCCGACGCCGGTCGGACCGGCGAACAGGAACGAGCCGATCGGACGCTCGCCGTGACCGAGTCCCGAGCGCTGCAGCTTGATGACCGATGCGAGCTGCTCGATCGCGTGGTCCTGGCCGTAGATGACCTTCTTGAGCTCGGGCTCGAGGCGCTCGAGCTGCTCGCGCGCCGAGACCGAGACCGTCTTCTCGGGGATGCGCGCGATCTTGCTCACGACGAGCTCGATCTCGTGCGTGCCGATGACGTGCTTGCGCCGCTCCTCGGGCAGGATGCTGTCGGCCGCACCGGCCTCGTCGATGACGTCGATCGCCTTGTCGGGCAGGTGGCGATCGTTGATGTGCTTGAACGACAGCTCGGCCGCGGCCTCCAGCGCCGTGTCCTCGTAGGTCACGCCGTGGTGCTCGGCGTAGCGTGGCGCGAGACCCTTCAGGATCTGCACCGTCTCCTCGACCGTGGGCTCCTTCACGTCGATCTTCTGGAAGCGACGCTCGAGCGCGCGATCGCGCTCGAACGACGCCTTGTACTCGGGATACGTGGTCGCGCCGATGCAGCGCAGCTCGCCGTTGGCGAGCGCGGGCTTGAGCAGGTTGGACGCGTCCATCGTGCCACCGCTGGTCGCGCCGGCGCCGACGACGGTATGGATCTCGTCGATGAACAGGATCGCGCCCGGCTTCTGCTTGAGCGCCTTCAGTACGGCCTTGATGCGCTCCTCGAACTGGCCGCGGAACTTGGTGCCGGCGATCAGCGCGCCCATGTCGAGCGCGTAGATCGTCGAGGCCTTCAGCACGGCCGGGACGGTGCCCTCGTGCAGCCGTCGCGCGAGCCCCTCGACGATCGCGGTCTTGCCGACACCCGGCTCGCCGACGAACACCGGGTTGTTCTTGCGACGCCGTGCGAGCACGTGGATCGTCCGCTCGAGCTCGGCCTCGCGGCCGATCAGCGGGTCGATCTTGCCCTCCGCCGCGCGCTGTCGGAGATCGGTGCAGAAGGTGCCGAGCGGATCGCGGATGGGACTCGGCTCGTCGTCGCCGCCGGACGACACCTCGTCGCGGTCGTCGGACGGCTCCCCGCTCGGGTGGGTGCCGCCCACCCCTTCCGGGTTGAGCCCGTGCGACACGTAGCGCAGCACGTCGAGACGCGTGAGCCCCTGCTGCTCGAGCAGGTAGAGCGCGTGGCAGCTGGGCTCGCGGAAGAACGCGACCAGCACGGCGGGGCCGTCGATCGAGCTGCGCTCGGCGCTGAGTGCGTGCACCGCCGCGCGCTGCAGGACGCGCTGGATGCCGGGCGTCTCCTCGGGTGGCTTGTGCACGCCCGCGGGCAAGGTCTCGAGGGCCTCCGCGAGGAACTGCTGCAGCTCGCGGCGCAGCGTCTCGATGTCGACGCCGAGTGCCTCGAGCATCCGCGCGACCTCGGGGTTGTCGAGCAGTGCGAGCAGCAGGTGCTCCAGCGTCAAGTACTCGTGGCGGCGCTTGCGCGCCTCCTCGATCGCCTGGCGCAGCGACGTTTGCAGATCCTGCGTGATGGACGGTGCGCTCATTCCGGTTCCAGGGTCGAGAGCAGGGGATACTCGTTCTGCTCCGCCAGCTCGAGGACCTTCTCGACCTTCGCCTGTGCCACGTCGAAGGGGTAGACCCCGGCGACGCCCACGCCGTTGTTGTGCACGTGCAGCATGATCTGCACGGATTCGACCTCGCTGCGGTGGAACACGACCTCGAGGATCCACACGACGAACTCCCGTGTCGTGTAGTCGTCGTTGTGCAGCAGGACCCGGTACAGCTTGGGACGCTCGAGCTTCTTCTCGGTGCGCGTCCGGGTGACGACGGAGGTATCGCCTTCGCGATCGGGTGCGGACATCTTCTGTCGGAAGGTTAGCCCGAGGGGCGGGTCGTCGCCAGCCATGGCGAGGCACGTCGGGCCGCGACGAGCTCACGGGCGCCCAAACGACGACGGGGGGCTGCGATCGCTCGCAGGCCCCCCGTCCCTGATTCCGAATGGCGAAGGACTACATCCCGCCCGACCGGATGCCGCGGTAGAACAGCTTCTGCGTTCCGGGCTTCGAGCGCTTGAGCTCGAAGGTCCGCTGGCTCGCGACCAGATCCGTGCCCCACACTCCGGTGACCAGGATGTTCAGGTCGGTGGCCAGCGGCAGGGTCAGCCGCGCGTGGCTGATGCTGACCTTCCAGTAGCCGTCGTTGGTCTTGTTCATGCGGACCAGGACCCGGCTGCCGTCGCCCAAGTAGCCGTTGAAGCGGAAGCGGGTCGTGCCGGGCCGGTGCGAGAACGCACCCGGCGGAATGGTGAAGACGTCGAGGATCTGCGACGCGTTGGTCCACGCGATCAACAGACCGTCGTTGTCGAAGTCGGTCGGCAGCAGGAACTCGGCGCGGAACTTGATCACGTCGCGCTTCGCACCGTCCGCCTTGCGGTAGTAGGTGGCGTTGTTGACGCCGAAGCCGCCCGGGACACGCGTCGCGACCTGCACGACGTCCGTCGCCGAGTTGAGGAGTGCGTCGGCGATCGTGACCGTGTTGGTGACCACCGTGCCGTCGGGGATCAACGGATCCACGGTGAAGGTCGCGTCGATCTGGCCCGCGCCGCCGATCGGCAGGTCGCCGATCGTCCACACGACGTTCGATCCCGACGGTGCGCCGCCGTTCGACGCGCTCACGAAGGTCAGGCCGGTCGGGATGGTGTCGGTGATCGTCACCCCGGTCGCGTTGGCGCTGCCGCGGTTCTCGTAGGTGATCGTGTAGACGATCGTGCCGCCCGCGGCGACCGGTGCCGGCAGCGCGGTCTTGTTGATCACGAAGTACGGGGCCGGGGTGATCGCCACCCCCGCCGGCGAGCCGAGGACGCTGATCGTCGTCGGTGCGGTGCCGTCGAGCGGTACCACGGAGAACGAGCCCGCCGTGCTGTTGGTCACCACGGCGCGGGTCGAGTCGGGTGTGATCGCGACGCCGGCCGGATTGCTGCCGGTCGCCACCGTCGCGCGCACCTTGTTGACGCCGGTATCGATGATGGTCGCGGTGCCGTCACCGTCGTTGCCCACGACCGCCGTCTTGCCGTCCGGCGACACCGCGATCGACAGCGGACCACCGCCGGTCGGAATGGTCGCGAGCGGCTGGAAGTCGACCTCGCGGTAGACGCTCACCGACTCGCTGGTGTCGTTGGTGACGTACACCTCGCCGAAGCCGACGAAGATGCCTTCCGGGGTGTCCGCAACGTCGAGCTCGTCGATGACCGTGTCGGTCGACGTGTCGATGAGCGACACGGTGTCGTCGTCACGGTTGGTGACGTAGACGAAGCCGCCGCTCGGTGACACCGCGATCGCGAACGGGTTGTGGCCGACGGTGATGTTGCCGGTCACCGTGTTGCTCGCGGTGTCGATCACCGCGAGGGTGCACGGCGGTACGGGGGTCGGGGTCGGATTCGGACCCACGGTGGGGATCGGAGTCGGGCCGACCGGGGTCGGGCTCGGCGTGGGGACCGGCGGCGGTGGGCAGTTGGTCGGCTGGACCACGTACGCCTTGCTTCCGTCGGGCACGATGGCGACAGCCGTCGGGTTGCCCGGGACGGCGATGGTCGCCGTGACGGTCGAGGTCGCGAGGTCGATCCGGCTGACGGTGTTGTTGCCCTTGTTCGCGACCAGCGCGAAGCCACCTGCGGTGGGGATCGCGATGCCGGTCGGAGACGTCCCGACCGGGATGTTGCCGAGCGGGGTCCAGTCGGTCGTCCGGAACATGTGGACGACGTTGGTCGCCTGGTTGGTCACGTAGGCGACGGGAATGGTTTGTGCCGCCGCGAGCGCCGGCAGGAGCACTGCGGCGAGGGCGGGCGCGAGGCGGGCGAAGCTCTTTCTCGGGTTCAAGGCGAACACTCCTGTGATTCGCGCCACGCTCTCGGCCCGCAACGGAGTCGGTCGGATAGGGGGAAGCGTCTACGGAAGGAACTCGTGTGGAGCCCTCGCCCGTAGAGCGTGTCGGCTGTTTTTTTCGGCGGCCTGCCCGAAAGCAAGGCATGCGCCACGCGGGTGGCGTCGAAACCCGCGAAAAAACCGTACTGTCGAAGCGGACGGGGAATGACGACGGCGCACGATGCTGCGAGCACGCATGATTTCTGCGTGGGCAGACCGATGCGCGAGCGTATGGCGTCACGCGTGTGGCGCGCGAGACGCGACGCGTCGGCTGTGCGACGGCTCCGACGTCAAGTCGGAGCTGCTCGGCTCAGCCCGGGCGCTTCGCGCGGCTCACGACCACCACCTCCTGGCCGTTCACCTTCACGCGGCGATTCTCGGCGTGCGAGGAGAAGGTCTTGACGCGCACTTCGGTCGCCGCCGCGTGCATGCGGTTGCGGCTCTCGCGCCACTCCTTGAGCTCCTTCTCGAGGGTGTCCTGCAGCATGATCGACTCCACCACCACGTCCTACCCAACGGAGATGCGAGCGCGTCGCCCCGGGGTGAGGCGGCTGCGTCGCCACCCGGAGTCTGGGATACCCCGGGCTCTCGTCCACCAGGGAGGACCGCGTCCTCCCCCTCGCATCGGCCGTGACGACCGGGCGAGGCTTCCATCCACTCCACCGAGCGGCGGGCTCCTCCCGCCGCAGCGATCATGCCTTCAGCCGGCGAAGGTTTCCAGCGTTTTCGCACGTGCCGGATTGCGCAGCTTGCGAAGAGCCTTGGCCTCGATCTGCCGGATGCGCTCGCGCGTGACCGCGAAGCGCTGGCCCACTTCCTCGAGCGTGAAGTCCGAGCGCTCGCCAATGCCGAAGCGCATGCGCAGGATCTGCTCCTCGCGCGGCGTGAGCGTCGCGAGGACCTTGCGCGTCTGCTCCTCGAGGCTGATTGCCATCGCCGCGTCGGCCGGCGACACGCTCTGCCGGTCCTCGACGAAATCGCCGAGTGCGCTCTCCTCGTCGTCGCCGATCGGCGTCTCGAGAGACACCGGCTCCTTGACGATCTTGAGGACCTTGCGGACCTTGTCCGCCGGCATCTCCATCTGGGTCGCGATCTCCTCGGGCGAGGGCTCGCGGCCGAGCTGCTGCACGAGATACCGCGACGTGCGCAGGACCTTGTTGATGGTCTCGATCATGTGCACCGGGATGCGGATCGTGCGCGCCTGGTCGGCGATCGCGCGCGACACCGACTGGCGGATCCACCACGTGGCGTAGGTCGAGAACTTGTAGCCGCGCTGGTACTCGAACTTCTCCACCGCGCGCATCAGGCCGATGTTGCCCTCCTGGATCAGGTCCAGGAAGCCGAGACCGCGGTTGGTGTAGCGCTTCGCGATCGACACCACGAGGCGCAGGTTTGCCTCGATCAGCGCGCGCTTGCCTTCCTGCGCCTTCCACTCGCCGCGCCGCAGCCGCGAGATCGCCTCGCGCAGCGCGTCGGTCGACATGCCGACCTCGCGCTCGACCTGCGACGCGTTCGCACGCCCGGCACGCAGGTTCGACACCAGCTCGAGGACGTCGTCGGCCGGAATGTGCAGGGCGCGGCCGACGCTGACGGCAGTCGCGCGCTCGTTCGGCTTGACGCGGCGCAGATGACGCAGCAGCTCCTCTTCCGGCTTGCCGCTGCGACGCATCGCGTTGCGCATCAGGTCGCGCGGACGGTCGACCAGGGCGACCGCCTCTTTCAGCTTCTCCGCGATGTCGTTGATGTGCTTGCGGTTGAGCGGCATCGCGAACAGCGCCGCCTGGATCTTCTCGTTCAGGGCCTGGCGCTTCTTGTCGAGCTTGGCGCTCTCGGCGCCGGACTTGCGGCCTTTGCCCGACTCCTCGAAGCGGCTGCGCTCGGCCGCGAGCTTCTTCAGTCCGGGCAAGTGCTTCAGGAAGGCCTCGATGCGCTTCTGATCGCGGTCGTCCTGCTCCTGCTCTTCGGAGTTCTTGTCGCCTTCGTCCTCGTCGCCGAAGACCTCGCGCGGTGAGAGCTCCTCGTCCTTCAGCTTCTGCGCGAGCGTGATGATGTACTGCAGCGCGAGCGGGATCGAGAAGATCGACTCCTTGATCTCGTTCTCGCCGGCCTCGATCTGCTTCGCGATCGCGACCTCTTCCTCGCGCGAGAGGAGCGGCACGCCGCCCATCTCCTGCAGGTACATGCGGACCGGGTCGGACGTGTCCGACGCGCCGGGCGTCGCCGCCGCGGGCTCGGCCGGACCTTCGTCCTCTTCCGCGACCCAGTCGGAGGCGTCTTCCTTGTCGGGCGCGGTGAAGTCGGCGTCGCCCTCGCTGTTGTCGACGACCTCGATGTCCATCTCGCCGAGCATGGACATGACGCCGTCGATCTCGTCGGGCGAGGCGAGCTGCTTGGGCAGGTTCTCGCTGATCTCGTTCTGGGTCAGGTAGCCGCGTTCTTTGCCGAGATCGATCAGCTTCTTGAGCTTCGGATCGGACCGGCGATCGACTGCCGCGCCGTTGACCTGAGCCGGGGCGGCTTCGGACTCCACCGCGCCCGCATCGGCGGGACGCTTGGCGGAGCTCTGCGTCGCACTGGCCGAGCGCTTCGTCGGACGCGCATCGGACTCGGTGCGGCCGCGCGCTGCGGGCTTCGCGGCGGTCGTCGTCTTGGTCGCTTGCTTTGCGGGAGGCTGCTTCGTCGACTTTCCCACTCTGTTGCCCACTGTGTTGGCCGCCGTCCGGGCAGGGGCCGAAACGCTCTGCTGGACGATGTTCTTGAGCGCGTTACGCGGGACGACGCTCGCTGGATGCTGCCGAGTCGGTCGTCGGCTTGGAGCGTTGTGGCGCCGGCCCTGCACGGAGATTCAACTCTCGGCGAAGAGCCCGCCGTCAAGGGAGCCCGCGCAGCGCGGCGCGGGGGCGTGTAGAGATTTTTCGGGGCGGGTTGCCTCGACTGGCTTCCCAGACATTCTCGCGACCGGATCGGAAAGGGCGAGGGACTGCACCGCGGACGAGCAACGTAATTGCCGGGCTCCAGGGAGTCAAGGGAACTAATCTCTGGGAACAGTGTCGGCGCATGGTCTGCTCCACTTGAGGTCGCGTGTGCCGCGCGCGGGGCCGATCGACCGTGTTCGACTCAGCGCGTCTCGTCCTTCGCGAGCCCGAGCCGTGCACCGACCAGGCTCGCGAGCAGCTTGACCGCGGTCCACTCGAGCTCCGCCTCGAGTGGACCGTAGCTGGTGAAGATCTCGTGGCCCGTCTTGCCGGCGTACGATCCTGCGATGCGGTCAGCGGTCTGCCGCGGCTCCCGCCGCCGTGGCCCCGCCCGCGGGTGCGGCGGCGGGAGCCGCGACGCCGACCGCCGTACCGGGCGTCGGCGTGATCCCCTGCTCGGCGAGCTTCGACGCCGGACCGACGACCACCTGCACCAGCGCGTCGGGCTGGAGGTACTTGGCGGCGGCGCGCTTCACGTCGTCGAGCGAGACCGCGCGCACGCGCTCCGCGTAGCGCTCGATGTAGTCGTCGCCGAGCCCGAAGTACTCCACCTGTCCCAGAAAGCCCGCGAGCTTTCCGGTCGAGTCGAGTCGCAGCGGGAAGTTGCCGGTGAGGTAATCCTTCGCGGCGACGAGCTCCGCTTCGGTGGCCCCCTCGTCGTGCAGCTTCTTGATCTCGGCGCGCACCATTTCGATCGCCTGCGCGGCGCTCTCGACCTTGGTCTGCAGGGCGACCTGGAACGCGCCGGGCAGCTTGCTGCTCTCGAACGCGCTCGCGACCGAATAGGCGAGCCCGCTCTTGGTGCGGATCGACTGCATGAGGCGCGAGTTGAAGCCGCCACCGCCCAGCACCCAGTTCATCAGCAGGATCGGGAAGTAGTCCGGGTTCGAGCGCGCAACGCCGATCTGTCCGAGAACGACGCTCGCCTGCGTCACCGGACGGTCGACCACGACCGAGCGCGCGGGCGGTACGTTCGCGGCCTTCGCATCGAGCGGCTTGCCGCTGCCCTGCCAGTCGCCGAGCAGGCGCTCGACGGTGGATTTCATCTCGGTGGTCGGCACGTCGCCGACGATCGCGCAGATCGTCCGCGACGGCTGGATCTCGTCGCGGTGATACGCGACGACGTCGTCGCGGGTCAGCGACTTGACGCTCTCGGGCGTCCCGTCCACCGGGCTGCCGTACGCGGCCGTGCCGAACAGCGCCTTGCGGAACGCGCGCTGCGCGACCAGGCCCGGCTCGTCCTCGTCGGCTTCGAGCTCACCGAGAGTCTCCTTCTTGCGACGCTCGACCTCCTCGGGGGGGAACGTCGGCTCGCGCAGGCTGCGCGCGATCAGGTCGACGCCGGTCGCGAAGTCACGCGACAGCACGGCGGCGCTCGCGAGCACCCAGTCGCTCGACGTGCCGGTGTCGAACGAGCCGCCGAGCGAGTCGATCAGCCGCGAGATCTCCTCGGACGTCCGGCCCTTGGTCCCTTCGGACAGCAGCGATCCGGTGAGGTTCGCGAGGCCCGCCTTGCCGGGCGGATCCACGCGTGCGCCGCCGTCGATGATGCAGTTGATCGCGACGATCGGCACCGAGCGCTGCTGCGACAGCACGAGACGGATGCCGTTGCCGAGCGTGGTGCGCTCGACGAGCGGGCCGGCCGCGTGCGCGGGCGACGCGAGTACCGTCACGGCGAGCGCGACGCCAGCGAGCGACGGGAGAAGGCGGCGCACGCGGCGCGCGGCGGAGATCATCGTACGCGGCGTCCTCACGACATCGGCCCCCCGGGCATGCGCTCGAGCGGTGCCGACTCGTCGGTCGGCAGCGGTACCAGCACGCCCGTGGTCCGGTTGATCGGTGTCAAGTACTTCTGTGCCACCTGCTGCACCTGCTCCGGCGTGACCATCGCGATCGCGGGCAGGAAGTCGTCGATCTGACGCCATCCGCCGGCGATCTCGTACGTGCCGAGCAGCATGCCGCGGTAGAACATCGAGTCCTGCGCGAACACGAAGGCCGCCTCGACCTGTGCGCGCGCGCGGTCGAGCTCGTCCTGCGCGGGCGGCGCCTTCTGGATGGCGTCGATCTCGGCGAGCAGCGCCTTCTCCAGCTGCTCCGACGACACGCCGGGCTGTGGCTGTCCCGACAGCGTGAAGGTCTTGTCGTCGATCGCCGTACGGTCGTAGCTGGCACCCACGTCGAGCGCGAGACGCTGCTCGCGGACGAGACGCTGGTAGAGGCGCGAGCTCTTGCCGTTCGACAGAACGCTCTCGAGCATCTCGAGCGCCGGCGCGTCGGCGTGGTGCAGATTCGGTACGACGTACTGCAGCGCGACGAACGGCAGTCGCGCCGGTCGCTCGACCGACACGCGACGCTCGCCGCGCGCCGGCGGCTCCTTCGCGCGTACGGGAGGCGCGTCGGCTGCGCGCGGATATCCGCCGAACTGCTTCTCGACCAGCTCGCCGAGCTTCTGCGCGTCGAAGTCGCCGACCGCCACCAGGAACGCGTTGTTCGGCTGGTAGTACGTGTCGTAGTGGCTCCTCAGGTCCGAGAGCTTCCAGCCCGCGATGTCCGTCGGCCAGCCGATCACGGGCTGGCGGTAGGGGTGCTCGAGGAAGGTCGCGGCACCGAGCGACTCGAACATGAACGCGATCGGGTTGTTGTCGGTGCGCATGCGGCGCTCTTCGGTGACCACCTGGCGCTCGGGCTCGAAGAGCTGCTCGGAGAGCACCAGGTTGCGCATGCGGTCGGCTTCGAGCTCGATCTCGACGCCGATCCGGTCCGACGCGAGCGTCGCGAAGTACGTCGTCGCGTCGTCGCCGGTGAACGCGTTCTCGTTGCCGCCGTTCTGCGCGATGATGCGCGAGTACTCCTCGGGGCCGTTCTTCGACGTGCCCTTGAACATCATGTGTTCGAGCATGTGCGAGAGACCGGTCGTGCCGGGCAGCTCGTTGCGCGAGCCGACGCGATACCAGACCTGAACGACCGCGACCGGCGCCTTGTGGTCCTCGAGCAGCAGCATCTTGAAGCCGTTGTCGAGCGTGCGCTCGACGACCTGCTCGACGTACTTCTGCGCGGCGCGGGCCGGGGAGGAGGGGAGGAGGACCGCGCACGCGAGCGCGGCGACGGCAAGGAGCGATTTCCGCATCGTCGGCCAGCTTGCCGGTCATCGTTGCGTGCCGCAAATGCGGTCGGCCGGTCCGGAACGGCCGCGGCGTGCGCTGGCGGCAACGGTGCGGTCGCGGCCG
>JAIEPK010000237.1 GCA_019749875.1 Candidatus Binatia bacterium
ACCGCACCGCGGCGGCGGTGATCTCGCTGCCGGTCGCGCTCGGCGACGTGCGCCGCCGGCTGCGCGCGGTGTCGCGCGTGCTGGCCGAGGCGCGCCGCGACGGGCAGCTGCACAACTTCGACTTCCTCCTCCAGGTCGCGGCGCTGGGCGGACGGCTCGGTCTCGGTGCGGGGCTCGCCGCGCGTCGCCGTCTCTACGGCTGCAATCTGATCGTCGGCGACATCCCGGCGCCGCGGGCGCCCGTGCACCTGCTCGATGCGCGCCTGGTCGCGGCGTATCCGCTGGTGCCGCTGCTCGACGATCAGGGGCTCGGGCTTGCGTTCTCGGCGTACGACGGCGGCTACCACGTCGGTCTGGTCGCCGACTGGGAGATCGTCCCGGACCTCGAGGTCTTCGCGAGCGACCTGCGCGCGGAGCTGGACCTCGTCTGCGCCGCGGCATTCGCGACCCCGCGCCCGGTCGCGCGTGGTGCGCAGGGCGGCTCGTGACCGCGCCGGCGCTGTTCCTCGCCGCGAGCGCGGTCGGGCTCGGCTTCACCACGAGCGCGCTGCTGCGCGCGCGGAGCCTCGCGGCGCTGCAGGTGCCGTACTTCTTCGCCGCGTGGATGACCGGCGAGCTCGCGCTGCACCACGTCGCGTGGCAGGCGCTCGCGACGCTGCTGTTCATCTGGTGCGGCGCTCTCGCAGCGTGGCCGGGCTGGCTCGGGCTCTGCTTGACGCTCGCGTCGTGGGCCGGGCTCGTCGTGCTGCACGGCCGCTCCGCGCACAGCGCCGAGGTGTTCGCGCGCGCGCTGCGCGACGGCCTCGCGCACGACCCCGATGCCGCGAGCCAGCTGCACGAGCTACCCTCGCAGGTTCCGCTCCGCCGCATCGCGCGGCCGTTCCGCATGCGCCACGCCGGCGTGGCGCGCGTGCGCGACGTCGCCTACGGCCCGGCCGGGCACCGCAACCACCTCGACGTGTACCGCCCGCGCGAGCGCAGTGGGCTCTGCCCGACGCTGCTGCAGATTCACGGCGGCGGCTGGACGATCGGACGCAAGGACCAGCAGGCGCTGCCGCTGATGAATCGCCTCGCATCGGACGGCTGGGTCTGCGTGGCTGCGAACTACCGTCTGTCGCCGCGCGCGACGTTCCCCGACCACCTGATCGACGTCAAGCGCGCGCTGGCGTGGATCCGCACCGAGGGCGTGCGCCACGGCGTCGATCCCGACTTCGTCGTGGTGACCGGCGGCTCGGCGGGCGGTCATCTCGCGGCTCTGCTCGCGCTCACCGCGAACGACCCGCGCTACCAGCCGGGCTTCGAGGCGGTCGACACGTCGGTCGCCGCCTGCGTGCCGTTCTACGGCGTGTACGACTTCCTCGACCGGCACGGCGCGCGCGGCAGCGCATCGATGGTGCCGTTCCTCGAGCGCGTGGTCATGAAGTGCTCGCCGACGACCGAGCGCGCACGCTGGGACGAGGCGTCGCCGATCGCGCGGGTGCACGAGGGCGCGCCGCCGTTCTTCGTGATCCACGGCACGCACGACGCGCTCGCCTACGTCGAGGAGGCGCGGCACTTCGTGGCGGCGCTGCGCGCGGTGTCACGGAATCCTGTGCTGTACGCGGAGCTGCCGGGGGCGCAGCACGCGTTCGACACCTTCCACTCGCGGCGCAGCGCGCACGCGGTCGACGCGGTGGCCTGCTTCCTCGGCTACCTGCGCGCGCTGTACGCGTCGAGCGCGGCGGCGTAATCCGCAGCTGCCGCAGGAAGAAGCGTTCCGTACGAAGGCGGGCTCAGGCCCGCGCTGCGGCGAGGTCCGTTCTCCGGAAGTCGTCGCCGACGAACAGGAGCGGCCGATCCGCCAGCCGGGCGACGGCGTACGTCAGGCAATCGCCGAAGTTGAGATTGGCGGCATGGCGCCCCTTCCCGAAGCGGGCGTACGCCGCGATCGCGACGGGCCAGTGGTCCTCGCCGAAGGGCAACGTCGTCATCGCGGACTCCTGGAGAAACCGGGCGATGATGCCGTGCGCCCGCTGCCCGACCTTCGCGGTCAGGACGATCCCGGTCTCGGCGAGGGTGGGGGCCCCCACACCGCAGGACTCGGCGGTGGCGATCAGGTCGACCAGATCCTCCCAGCCGGTCTCGCGGAGCAGGATCGCCACGATCGCCGAGCTGTCGACGATCACACGCCCTCCGGGCCGTAGCCGAGGAGCGCCTCCCGCTCGCGTTTGCCGACACGACGTCCGAGCACCCTGGCCGGCACGCTGGGCCACACCTCCTCCGCCAGGAACCGTCGCAGTGCCTGCCCACGGTCGCGGCGAACGACCCGCATGGCGAGCCGTTGCTTGCGCTCCTCGAGTGCGACCCGGATCGCCCGCGTCTTGCTCTCGCCGGTCATCGCGGCAACCTCGGCAGCCAGTCGCTCCGCTTCCGGATCCTTGATGCTCAGCGCCATGTGTCCCTCCGATTACACCATTCCAGCAAAATGGTACCATGCTGTCCAAAGGCGCGGCAATTCCGGCCGCCCTCGAGCTCGGTGCGCCCGGATTCCGAGTGTTGTGGGCCGCGCTCCTGCCGTGATAGCGCGTCGCGCAGCGATGTACCGCTACCTCGTCGACGGAGCGCAGCTCGCGGCGCGCTCGGCAGCCACCCCCGCCATGTTCGGGATGCGCTGGATCGCCGACTGGGACCGGCGCACCGCCGACTGGCTGATCCCGAGCTGGTCCGACCTGCTGCTGCAGGCGAAGGTCGCGCTCGACGAGCTCTTCTTCGCGAGCGAGCTCATGATCGGCGCCAACATCGGCGCGTTCCTCGACGGGCACCGCGTTCGTGCCGAGGTCGAGAGCGCGATCGACCTGTTCGCGGAGCGGGGCTGGATCGACGAGCCCGAGGGCTACCACCGCACGCCGCCCGCGCTGGTGCCGCAGACCGTGACCAGCGAGACCGTGCGCGGCCTGCCGTTCGAGCACCTGACCTTCGACAGCGGCTACGAGCCGTGGGACGGCGAGCCCGGCGCCGAGCGCTGGATGTCGTACGAGGCGAACCACGTCGGGCACGTGCGGCTGTTCCGCCATCCCGGCCCGCCGCGTCCGTGGCTGGTCTGCATCCCGGCGTATCGCATGGGGCACCTGCAGGTGGACGTCGCAGGCTTCCGCGCGCACTGGCTGCACCGCGACCTCGGGCTCAACGTCGCGATCCCGGTGCAGCCGTTCCACGGCCCGCGCACGATCCCCGGCACGCGCGGCGGCGACGGCTATCTGTGCGGCGACTTCGTCGACACGCTGCACGCGCAGGCGCAGATGCTCTGGGACCTGCGGCGCTTGACGGCATGGCTGCGCCAGGAGCAGGCGGCGCCGGCGGTCGGGATCTACGGCGTGTCGCTCGGCGCCTACACCGCGGCGACGCTCGCGTCGATCGAGGACGGCTTCGACTGCGTCGTGATCGGCATCCCGGCGATCGACTTCGTCGAGCTGCTGCACGCGCACATCCCGCCGGCGCTGCTGCGCGGCACCGAGCTGCTCGGCTTCCCGTGGGAGCGCGTCGCGACCATGCTGCGCGTGGTGTCGCCGCTCGCGCTTCGGCTGAAGAGCGAGCGCACGCGCTGCTTCCTGTTCGGCGGGCTCGCCGACACGCTGACGCCGCCGCGCCAGACGCTCGCGCTGTGGGAGCACTGGGGGCGTCCGCGTCTGGTGCAGTACCGCGGCGGGCACGTGTCGTTCCTCGTCGAGCGCGAGGTGAGCGATCTCTTGCTCGAGGCGTTCGTGCGCACCGGGCTGGTCGGGCGGGCGGCGTAGCGTCCAGGGATCGGCGCGGCGCCTGGTCCACGAGCGTCGCGAACGCGTGCTGTTCCTGGCTCGGGTGCCACGCTAGGAAGCGCCTCGGAGGTGTGATCATGCGCGCGAGCTGTCTGTGCGGCGACGTCGTCTGGGAGGGAAGCGGACCCGGCGAGCTGGTGCATCACTGCCACTGCGGCATCTGCCGGAAGATCTCGGGGACCGCGTTCACGACGATGGGCGGTGTTCCCGCGTCGAGCTTCCGCTTCGTGCGCGGCGGTGACGGCATTCGCCGCTTCCGCTCGTCGCCCGGCAGCGAGCGCTGCTTCTGCGGCCGGTGCGGCTCGACGGTGCCCGGCGAAGCGTTCGGCGACACCGTGTTCGTGCCGTTCGGCAACGTCGAAGGGGATCCGGGCGGACGACCGGTCGCGCACATCTTCGTTGCGTCGAAGGCGCCGTGGTACGAGCTGCCGGACGACGGGCTGCCGCGCTTCGACGCCTATCCGCCCGGCTACGCGGATCCCGAGCTGTTCCCGGCGGAGCCGCGCGGCGGGAGCGATGGCCGCGTCGGCGGCAGCTGCCTGTGCGGTGCGATCGCGTACGAGCTCGAGAAGCCGGTCGATGCCTGGCACAACTGCCACTGCTCGCGCTGCCGGCGCGGCCGCGGCGGCGCGCACGCGTCGAACCTCTTCCTCGACGCGCGACGCTTCCGCCTGCTGCGTGGGGGCGATGCGATCGACTCGTTCAAGGTCCCCGAGGCCGAGCGCTTCACGCAGAGCTT
The DNA here is from genome assembly GCA_019749875.1 of Candidatus Binatia bacterium. Taxonomy (GTDB): domain Bacteria; phylum Desulfobacterota; class Binatia; order UBA12015; family UBA12015; genus VGTK01. The sequence goes on from JAIEPK010000237.1 coordinate 4,534, forward strand.
CTGCCGCACCTGCGGCGGTAAGGCGCCGCGCATCAACGTCCAGGCGGGCTATGCGGCGGTGCCGGCGGGAAGCCTCGACGACGATCCGGGCGCGCGCCCCGAGCGTCACATCTACGTGGCGTCGAAGGCGCCGTGGTTCGAGATCGCGGACCGGCTGCCGCAGTTCTCCGCCTTCATCGATTCCTGACGCCGCGCGGCGCCGCGCGGGCCGGACTGCGTGGACAGCGTCGGACCCTTTGCATACACCGGCCCGATGACGCCCGATGCACCGTCCGAAACGCGCGCGCCCGCCGCGACCTGGGAGCAGGCGCTCGCAACCCTCACCGCACCCGGAGCGGCCTTCGAGCTGGTCGACGGCGAGATCCGTGGCGTACCCGTCAAGCTGTTCCGCAACGCGCCGCCGTCGCTGCGCGAGTTCCTCGCCGCCGCGCGCGCGAAGGGCGACGCCACCTGGCTCGTGTACGAGAACGAGCGCTGGTCGTTCGCGGACGGGCTCGCGCGGATCGACGCGCTGGCGAACGCGCTGGTGCGGACGTTCGGGGTGAAGCCCGGCGACCGCGTCGCGATCGCGATGCGGAACTACCCGGAGTGGATCTTCTCCTACTTCGCGGTCACCGCGATCGGCGCGGTCGCCGTCGGCGTCAATGCCTGGTGGACGACCGAGGAGCTGGACTACGGTCTGCGCGATTCAGGCTCGCGGGTGCTGCTCGCGGACCACGAGCGCATCGAGCGCGTGACGCCGCTGCTCGGCGCGCTCGACGTGCAGGTCGTCGCGGTGCGCTGCCATGCCTCGGTCGCGCTGCCGCCTGGGGTCGTGCGCTACGAGGACGTCGTGGAGCCGTTCGCCGGTGCCGCGCCGCCGGAGGTGAAGGTCGATCCCGACGCCGACGCGATGATCCTCTACACCTCGGGCACGACCGCGCACCCGAAGGGCGTCGTGTCCACGCACCGCGCGATCCTGCAGTCGCTGTTTGCGTTCGCCTGCCGCGCGATCGCCAACGTCGTCGCGCGTCCGCCGAAGGAGCCGCACCCGTATCCGACCTGCTACATCCTGATCGTGCCGCTGTTCCACGTCACCGGGCTCGTGCCGGTGATGCTGGGCGCGACCCTCGGCGGCAACAAGCTCGTCATGATGTACAAGTGGTCGCCCGAGCGCGCGCTCGAGCTGATCGAGCGCGAGCGCGTCACGACCTTCGTCGGCGTGCCGACGCAGTCGCACGATCTCCTCGAGTCGCCGAAGTTCGCGACCACCGACACCTCGAGCCTGCAGTCCGTCGGCGGCGGCGGTGCCGCCGCACCGACGGCGCTCGTCAAGCGCATCGAGTCGAGCTTCCAGCGCGGCCGGCCGAACATCGGCTACGGCATGACCGAGACCAACGCCTTCGGGCCGGGCAACACCGGCGACGACTACGTGCGCAAGCCCGCGAGCACCGGTCGCGTCGTTCCGATCTGCGAGATCCGCGTCGTCGACCAGGTGAGCGGCAAGCCGGCGCCCACCGGGGAGGTCGGCGAGGTGTGCTTCCGCGGACCGCACCTCTTCCGCGGCTACTGGAACAAGCCCAAGGAGACCGCCGACGTCCTCGCCGGAGACGGCTGGCTCCGTACCGGCGACCTCGGCTACCTGGACGACGAAGGATTCCTGTTCCTGGTCGACCGCGCCAAGGACATCGTCCTGCGCGCGGGCGAGAACATCTCGTGCTCGGAGGTCGAGAACGTCGTCTACGCGTTCCCGGACACCTACGAGTGCGCGGCCTTCGGTCTGCCGCACGAGCGGCTCGGCGAGGAGCTCGCGGTCGCGGTCTATCCGAAGCCCGGCCACACGCTCGATCCCGAGGCGCTGAAGCGGCACGTCGGCCAGCACCTCGCGGCGTTCAAGGTTCCGTCGCGGGTGTTCGTGTTCGACGAGCCGCTGCCGCGCAACGCGAGCGGCAAGCTGCTGCGGCGCGCGCTGCGCGACCAGCTCGCGGCATCGGCCACCGCGAGCTGAGCCGAGCGGGCCCATGACACGCTGCGGGCCGAGCGAGCGGGACTCGTGACACGCTGCGGCGAGCAGGAATCGGAAGGCGCCGGCCGAAGCGTTTGCGTCCGTGGGAAGAACCGCGCCTTCCTCGCCGGCGTGGGCGCGTCGCTGCGCCCACGCGGCGTGCGTGCCGCTGGCATGCGTGCTGCAAACGCCTGAACCGTTTCCGGGCCGTGGCACGAGGCCGCGGCGTCGAGGAGGTCCAGCATGTCGACCACGTCCGCCGACGGCCACGTCCATCTCTCGCAGCAGGAGCGCGATGCCTTGCGGGTCCGCTACCGGCAGGAGCGCGACAAGCGGCTGCGCGCCGACGGCAACGACCAGTACATCGAGCCCAAGGGACGCTACGCGCACTTCGTCGAGGATCCGTACGTGCCGAAGGTCGAGCGCAAGCCGGTCACCGACGAGGTGACGGTCGCCTTCATCGGCGGCGGCTTCGCCGGGCTCTGCACCGGTGCCCGCATGAAGCAGGCCGGGATCGAGGACTTCCACATCATCGAGGGCGGCGGCGACTTCGGCGGCGTCTGGTACTGGAACCGCTATCCCGGTGCGATGTGCGACACCGCGGCGATGATCTACCTGCCGCTGATGGAGGAGGTCGGCACGCGGCCGACGATGAAGTACGTGTTCGCGCCGGAGATCTGGCGCCACGCGCTGCGCATCGCCGAGGTCTTCGAGCTGCGCAAGAACGCGCTCTTCTCGACCAACATCACGCTGCTCGAGTGGGATGACGCGGACTCGCGCTGGACCATTCACACTGACCGCGGTGACCGCATCCGCGCGCGCTTCGTCGCGATGGGCACGGGTCCTCTGCACAAGCCGAAGCTGCCCGGCATCCCCGGGATCGAGAGCTTCGGCGGGCACGCGTTCCATACCAGCCGCTGGGACTACGCTTGGACCGGCGGCACGCCGGACGGCGCGCCGATGACCAAGCTCGCCGACAAGCGGGTCGGCATCATCGGCACCGGAGCGACCGCGGTGCAGTGCATCCCGCCGCTCGGCCGTGACGCGAAGGAGCTCTACGTCTTCCAGCGCACGCCCTCGTCGATCGACGTGCGCAACAATCACCCGATCGATCCGAAGTGGTTCGAGTCGCTGAAGCCCGGCTGGCAGAAGGAGTGGCTGATGAACTTCGCCACCCTGCAGACGGGTGGCTTCGCGGACGAGGACCTCGTCAAGGACGGCTGGACCGACATCGCGATCCGCGTCCGCGACCGCATCGTCCAGGATCTCGGGCAGAGCGGCAGCATCCTCGACATGGCGGCGATCCAGAAGGCCTTCGAGGACAGCGACGACGAGAAGATGACCGAGATCCGCGCGCGCGTCGACGCGATCGTCAAGGATCCGAAGACTGCCGAGCTGCTCAAGCCCTGGTACCGCCAGCTGTGCAAGCGTCCATGCTTTCACGACGAGTACTTGCAAACGTTCAACCGCCCGAACGTCCACCTGGTCGATACGAACGGGAAGGGCGTCGAGCGCATCGACGAGAAGGGCGTGTGGGCGAACGGTCAGCACTACGAGCTCGACTGCCTGGTGTTCGCGTCGGGCTTCGAGTTCGCGACCGACTTCACGCGCCGCGCCGGCTTCGAGACCGTCGGACGCGGCGGCGAGAAGCTGTCGGAGCACTGGCAGGACGGTATGCGCACGCTGCACGGCATCCACGTGCACGGATTTCCGAACCTGTTCATCGTCGGCCTCGTGCAGGGCGGCGGTCTGATCTCGAACATCACGCACAACCTCGTCGAGGCGGGTACGACGATCACCTCAGTCGTCAAGCACGCGCTGGAGACCGGCCAGGAGGAGGTCGAGGTCACCGCCGAAGCGGAGAGCGCCTGGACGCAGCAGATCGCCGACGCGCCGCAGAGCTTCCTCGGCAACCCCGAGTGCACGCCCGGCTACTACAACAACGAGGGGCGCGAGATGACCCGGCGCGACAAGCTCAACGTCGGCAGCTACCCGCTCGGTCCGGTCGCGTACTTTCAGTACATCGACGACTGGCGGAAGTCGGGAACGTTCGCCGGGCTCACGTTCCGCAAGGCGCATGCGCCGGCGGCGAAGGCGAGCTGACCGTTCGCACGGACTTCGCTCGACTCCCGGGCTTCACGACGATAACGAGGCGCCATGCTGCAGATGAACGTGAAGCCCGTCCCGACGCTCGATCCGCGGATCAACGAGATCCGCATGCTGACCGCGCAGATCGTCAACAAGGAGATCCTGCCCAACGAGCGTAAGCTGTGGGGCGCGCGCTCCGAGGGCGCCACCGAGGAGCAGCGCGCCGAAGCACGCGGCCTTCGCGAGGCCGTCAAGGACAAGGTGAAGAAGGCGGGCCTCTGGGCGCCGCACCTGCCGCCCGAGTACGGCGGCTCGGGGCTCAACTTCCTCGAGCACGCGTACATGAACGAGATCCTCGCTTACAGCATGGGCGCGGCGTCGCTCTTCGGCGTGGTGGCGCCCAACTCCGGCAACCAGAAGATCCTGCTGAAGTACGGCACCGAGGAGCAGAAGAAGAAGTGGCTCGTGCCCCTCACCGAGGGGAAGATGGAGTCCGGGTTCTCGATGACCGAGCCCGAGTCCGCGGGGTCGGACCCGCGTTCGATCAAGACCACGGCGCGCCGCGACGGCGACCAGTGGGTGATCAACGGCCGCAAGTGGTTCACCTCGAACGGCTTCCGCGCGGACTTCTTCATCCTCATGTGCCGCACGGAGGGCGCCGGCAAGGACAACGGCCGCATGACGCAGATCATCGTGCCGAAGGACACGCCCGGCCTGAAGATCGTGCGCGGCATCGAGGTGTGGGGCCGGCACAGCGACCACTGCGAGATCACCTATGACGACGTGCGCGTGCCGCTCGAGAACGCGCTCGGCCGCGCCGGATCCGGCCACGAGGCCGCGCAGGAGCGCCTCGGCGCCGGCCGCGTCTACCACTGCATGAACTCGGTCGGTCAGATGTGGCGCGCGTTCGATCTCATGGTCGAGCGCGCGACGATGCGCGAGGTGCACGGCGGCAAGCTCGAGACCAAGCAGTTCATCCAGGGCTTCATCGCCGACTCGTACATCGACATCCAAGCCGCGCGTCTCATGACGATCCACTGTGCGGAGAAGATGGACGGCGGCGGCGATCCGCGCACCGACATCTCCGCGCTCAAGATCTTCGTGCCGGCCGCGTACGAGCGCGTCGTCGACCGCGCGATCCAGGTGTGGGGTGCGGCCGGCGTGTCGGGCGACCTTCCGCTCGCGGCGATGTATCAGGGGGCCCGCACGCTGCGTCTCGCCGACGGTCCCGACGAGGTGCACCGCATCCTGATCGCGAAGAACGTGCTGACCCGCTACCACGCGGGCGAGAGCTGGGACTTCGGTTGAAACGAGGGGCCACGACGCCCCTCGCCCCACGCGGCGGAGCCGCGCGGGGCCCCACTCCCCGCGCTCGCTTCGCTCGGCCCTCCGGGTGCGGAGTCGTTCGCGACCTCTGCTAAGCGAAGCACCCGCCGTCGACCCGCACTTCCGCTCCCGTGACGTGGCGCGCGTCGTCGCTGGCCAGCATCGCGACGATGCCGGCGACGTCCGCCGGGTCACCCGAGCCCTTGGGCGCCATGACGCGCTTGACCAGCTTCCAGTCGCCGCCCTCCGGCATGTTGAACTGCGAGAAGATCGGCGTGGCGATGTCGCACGGCAGGACCGCGTTGGCACGTACGCCGTGCTTGACGTAGTCGATGGCGATCGACTTGGTGAGCGCGAGCACGCCGCCCTTCGACGCGGCGTACGCGCCGGCGTAGGGCTGGCCGTGGATCGCCGCCGTCGATGCGACGTTCACCACGTTGCCGCGGCTCGCCATCAGATGGGGCAGGGCGGCACGGCACATGAAGAACGTGCCGGTGAGGTTGATCGCCAGCACGCGGTTCCAGTCGGCGGTCGCGAGCTCGTGCAGGTGGTCGGCGCGAAGGATCGCGGCGACGTTGACCAGCGCGTCGACGCGCCCGAAGCGCGCCACGCAATCGGCGACGGTCGCCGTGACATCGGCCTCGTCGCTCACGTCGCAGCGTCTCGTGGCGACGGTGCAGCCGTCGCCGGCCAGCTTCTTCTCGAGCTCGGCCAGGGGCTCGGCCTGGACGTCGACGGCGTAGAGCAGGGCGCCCTCGGCCGCGAGGCGCTCCGCGACGCCGCGACCGATGCCCGATGCAGCCCCGGTGACGAGGGTGACACGATCCTGAAAGCGCTTCATGTCCGGCCACCGTAGGGGAGCGATGCGCCGCGGATCAACCGGCGGTCGTCCGTGGATCGAGCGCAGTGGCGCCGACTCGCGCGCCATGGATCACGGATCGCTGCCGCTGCGGCAGGCGATCGCCTTGTGCTAGGCAGTCGCGGATGCCCCGCGAGTCCGGCGAGAAGCTCATCACCGTCAACCGCAAGGCGCGGCACGACTACTTCATCGACGAGACGGTCGAGGCGGGGATCATGCTGCTCGGCGCCGAGGTCAAGTCGCTGCGCGACGGCAAGGTCAACCTCAAGGACTCGTACGCGAAGATCACCAAGGGCGGTGAAGCGTATCTCGTCGGCGTGCACATCACGCCGTACGGCTACGCGGCGCGCGACGTTCCCGATCCCGACCGCCAGCGCAAGCTTCTCCTGCACCGCCGCGAGATCGATCGTCTCGCCGGCAAGACGCGCGAGCGTGGCTTCACGCTCATTCCGACCAAGCTCTACTTCAAGAACGGCGTCGCCAAGGTCGAGATCGGGCTCGCGCGGGGCAAGGAGCACCACGACAAGCGCCAGGACCTGAAGGCCGCGGAGAGCAAGCGCGAGATCGATCGGGTGATGAAGTCGCGCAACCGGACCCGCTCGTAGCTGAGCCCGACGGCCCGCGACGCACCCGGCGGCGCGGTCGGACGCTCGCTCGGTCGCCCCGGGCAGAAGTTAAGGCTCCCGCCGCCCAGGACCGATGGAGGCGCAGGGCGGACGTTTTCCTCCGTCCGGGAGGCGGGGATGTCGAAGGAACGCGGATGGGCGGCCCTGGCGCTGGCGGCGATGGTCGCCGGCATCGCGCCGCCGGTGCATGCCGGCACCACGGCACGGACCTGCATCACGACCATCGATACGAACATCGGACAGGTCCGGGTGCTGCGCAAGATCGGCCCGAAGCAGCAATGTCCGGCCGGCGAAGAGCTCTACACCTGGGAGCGCACCGGCTTCGCCTGGCGCGATGCCTGGTCGCCGACCACGACGTACAAGCTCAACGACGCGGTGAGCCTCGGCGGCAGCAGCTACCTGAGCCTCGTCGACGGCAACCTGAACAACGACCCCGAGACGAGCCCTGCCGAATGGGCGATTCTCGCGCTCGAGGGCGCGGAAGGCCCGACCGGGCCGACCGGCGCGGACGGTGCGACCGGCGCCACGGGAGCGACCGGCGCGGACGGTGCGACCGGCGCCACGGGAGCGACCGGCGCCGACGGCGACGCAGGCGCGACCGGTGACACCGGCCCGACCGGTGCCACGGGTCCCACCGGAGCCACCGGGCCGACTGGGCACAGCGGGTTCATCGTCGTCGTCATCGTCGTCGCGTCCGACGATCCGATCATCGACGAGACCACGCGCTACCTGGCGATCGGGTCAGGCCGCCAGAGCGGCGACGCGGGTTGGGCCGGGACCCCGATGCCCCTCGCCGGGACGATCGGCAATCTTCACGTCAGCACGTCGAAGGCGCCCGGCCAGGAAGTGGTTGCGACCGTCCACGTGAACGGTGAGGCGAGTCAGGTCACGTGCACAGTCTTTGGCGGTGACACGGCGTGCGAAGACGTCGACCATACTGCAAGCGTCGACGCGAATCAGAAGGTCACAATCATGATCCAGTCCGGCACACTGTCCGACCCCAACCCGTACGTCAGCGTGTCGTTCACGCTCACGGCCGAGGCGCCGTGAAGCGGCTCGGCGCACATTCGTGGTCGCACGGGGCTGGCGGTGGAGGGAGACCCGCCTTATAGTCGCGCTGTCGTTCGATTGGGGGCGACCTGGATTCGACGGAGGTTACAGAGTCGGAGGTGGCACGCCGAGGTTCCGGTTGGCCTCGTTAAACAGCCGGACTGCTTAACCGCAGACAACGATCAGTACCTCCTCGCGGCCTAAGTGCCATGAGGCGTCCGCCTGGCCTTCTCCCGCTGGGCTAACGCGGACGTCATTTTCGCGGGATCGGTTCGGCGCTGCAGCTTGGAGGCGTCGGACTCAAATCTCCCAGGCTGGTCTCGAAGGAGCCCGCTCACGGGCGCCGACGGGATGACGACAAAACGTGAGCTAAGCGTGTAGAGGCTTTCGATCGAGTGCTTTCGGACGGGGGTTCAATTCCCCCCGCCTCCATTCTCGGTACGAACTCGAACCGCCGTCGGGATCTCGCCCAGAAGGTCGAGCATCGCGACGGCGGTTCGGCTTTGGTCGTACGAGTGATCCTCCCCCGGCGTGTCCGGGGTCGGCGTCACCGCCCCGAGCACTCGTCGGCCGTCCGTCAATCCGGAAGCCCGGTGGCGGAAGGACGAACGCTCGCCACCACATGCGCGATCTGGTTGCCGACTTCGACCTTGTCGATCGCGCACGCCCCACCGGTCACGCACCCCGCCTGGAAGTGCAGCTTCGTGTGCAGTGCGACCCGCAGCTGGACGCTCTTGATCGTCATCCCGCGATCGGTCGTGACCACCTCGACGATTCCCGTGACGTGCCGGCTCGGGCGCTGGTACGCGATCTCGGGACGGCGACGCGTCAGGTTGTCGAGGACCGACTCGTAGATCAGGACGTTCTTCCTCGGAATGACGAAGCGATAGATCTGCGCTCCGTTCGTCGACGGAACGAGCTTTCCCGCAAATCGCACTGCACCGGCGAGGCGCACCCCGATCTCGGAGAAGCTCGCGGCCGCACGGATGCCGCCGCACGAGCGCTCCACGGAGAACGGGGTCACGAACATGTCCAGGCGAGTCAGGTCGAAGAATACGGCGTCGCGCGTGATCCGGGGCGTGATCTCCATGCGCCCCTGCGCGACGCTCGTGTCGACGCTCACGGGATCCCCGCACGGCACCTGCTGGTGGATGTGGACCGTCCCGCCCACGTCGTTCAGGATCCGAGCCGGGACCGCCTCCGCGAGCGCCGCGGACGGCATGCTCGTGCTCAGGATCCCTGCCACCAAGAGCTTCAGAATCGTCTTCATCGTCGTGCTCCTGCGCGTCACTGGATGCGCACCAAAGTGACGTTCTTGAGGGTCGCGCCGGTGTCGCGGAGCGACGCGTCGACCCGAACCGGGTAGCTGGCAAACTTGGCCGCGGTGGCCAGGGTGGAGGTGCTGCAGATCGTGCCGGGCGTGCAGGCTCCGTTGAGCTTGACGTAGGTCACGGTCGCCGTGCCATCGAGGTTGTCCCGGAGCTGAACGCGGAAGCGATCGCCCGCGCTGTAGAGCCCGAGCGACGTGCCCACCGGAGCGCCGTCCTCGAAGACCACGATCTTGCCATTGGACCCGAGGCGGATGCCGAAGGAGACGTCGGCCGAGCTCGGATCCACGTCCGTGCCGACGTCCGGCGACAGTCCGACGATGTGGCCCAGGTCGTTCTCGTTTGCTTCGAACTCGACCCAGGCGTCGCCGTGCGTGATGGTCTGCTTCGACGCCGCACCGGCGTCGAAGTCGGCGTTGCTCGCCGAGATCCGCGACAGGTCGTTCCCCGATGCCGACGTGCCGACGAGATCGGTCCACACGACCGGCTCCTGCGCGCGGCGCGGATCGACGAAGTCCGGACGCAACGTTCCGCCGTTGCTGCACGCGTCGGCGTAGCAGCCGTTGGGATCGAAGTTGGTCGCGACGTGCGCGTTCGCGGCGCAGAACGCCTGCGCGCCGCCCGGGGGCTCGGCGCCGCCGCTCGAGAGGAGGGAGACGCACATCGCGACGCACGCCGCGTTCCCGTCGGCGTACTTGCCGGGAATCTGCTTCGCGCAGTTCAGACAGACCGCGTAGCCGTCCGGCCATGGACCCTGAAACTCGGTCTTCTTCGGAAGGCCGCCGCAGCTCGCCTCGGCCGCCGCCGACAGGTCGAGCACGATCGACGCCTGCTCGCCCTGCACGAGCGCGACGGCCGCGCGCGCCTGCGACATTCCGAGCCCGGTCTCCGTCGAGTCCGCACAGTCGTCGCTGCCCGCGATGGGGACCTTCGGGATGTCGCACATGATCGCGCTCGACTCCGGGACCGGGCCGGCGTCGAAGGCGTCGGGGTTGGCAATGCCGCCCACCTGCAGGGCGCAGTTGGGAAGCGCGAGCAGCAGCAGCGGCAGCAGCCAGCCGGCGCGCGCCCGCGGACCGATCGATTTCACGAAGCTACGCATGGACACATCCTCCTCGAGCGCTTGCGGCGCGTTGGGCGAGCGCGGCGGGCTTGCGCCGCAGCACGCAGAGCAGAGCGGTCGCGGCCACGACGGTCGCGATCGCGATGAACTGAGAGGTCGACCAGGGGCCGATCGTGCCGCGATCCGGATCGGCGCGGACGATCTCGATGAGGTAGCGCAGCGCGCCGTACCCCAGCGCGAACGCGACCAGCGCCTGCCCCGGCACCTGCTGTCGCCGGCGCACGACGACGACGACCGACAGGAGCAGGACGCCCGCGAGCGACTCGTACAGCTGCGCGGGATGGACCGGCAGCGCGCTCGTCGCGTCCGCGGGCAGCAGTCCGAGCAGTCTCTGCTGGACGAAGGCGGGCGAGCCCGCGGGAAACCGGACCGCCCACGGCCCGTTCCACTCGCGACCGAAATCGCAGCCGCCGAGAAAGCACCCGATCCGGGTGAGGGACAGGCCGAGGCACAAGGACGGCGCGACGGAATCGGCCCACGCCAGCAAGGAGATGCCGTGGATCCGGCAGAAGGTCGCCGCGGCGGCGAGGCCACCGAGGAATCCCCCGTACGCAACGACACCGCCCTCCCAGCAGGCGAAGGCGCCGAGACCGGAATCGAAGCGATCGAGGTTGGTCGCGACGTAGAGGAGACGCGCACCGGCGATCGCCCCCGCGAGAGTCCAGGTCGCGCACCGATCGGCCAGGCGCCACTCGATCCCGGCGCGCTCGCCGAGGCGGATCGCGAGCATCCGGCCCACGATCACGGACACCGTCAGCAGCAGGCCGTAGGCGTGGAGCGGCACGCCGAAGGGGAGCTGGAGCAAGACGGGCTTCACGAGACCCCCCGGATCGCCGTGTGGCGGGGGCGGAGGACGGCGATGCGCACGGGGCTCGTGCCGCCGATGGCCCGCCCGGCTCGTCCCGGGAGCGTCAGGCCATGGCGTCCCGCCTCGTCCGTCGCATGTGCGGTCGAATCATCCATCTGCCCCGAAGGCGCTCGATCGGATCGAACAATGTGCGATGGAACGGGTGGTCGAAACGTAGGCAGGCCGACGAGCGCGCGATGGCGCCGCCGTCGGGCAGCACGGCGGTGACCTCGTCGAGCCGGCGCGTCGCCACGCGCGCGCGCTCGTCGCGGCGACCGAGGGGAGGACGCCGCAGCACCACCAAACCATCCCCGCGTGCGGGGTGAGCTGGAAACGGAGCCGACCATGCGGCACCCGTCGTTTCCCGGCCCCGCTTCGTCGCTCGCGTCGCCGGCCGCTTCCTTGACTGGTCCTTTCGGATGTTGCTGATCGACGCATGGCCGACCTGCTGCGCGACGCGCGTACCACGCTCCTGCTGCGGGCGCTCGAGCTGCTCGGCAAACGACGACGGCGTGTCCTCGGCTGGCGCGCCCTCGCCGGTACCGGCGTGGCCGACATCACATTCGAGAGCCAAGGGCTCTCGTGGACCGCGTCGCCCGACGACGGGCCGGTCGGATTCGCTCTCTTCGTCGACGGCGCCTATCACGGCGCCGAGCTCGCGGCGCTGTGCTCGTGGATGGCGCACGGCGGTGTGGTGTCCGCGACGCGCGACGTCGTCGTCGACGTCGGTGCGCACATCGGCTCGACCTGCATCCCGCTCGCTCGCGCGACCGGCTGCCGGGTGCTCGCGATCGAGCCGGTCGCAGCGAGCTTTCGACGCTTGACGGCCAACGTCGCACAGAATGCTCTCGCCGAGCGCATCCGCCTTGCGCATGCCGCCGTCCGAAGACAGGGCGGGCGCGTCACGATGTCTCTCGTTCCCGGGGCCTCGGGGAGCAGCTTCGTGTCGGGCACCGAGCCCGGCCGGAGGGCACCGGACGCGTTGCAGGTCGAGGAGGTCGACGCGCGACCGCTCGGCGACCTGCTGGCCGCGGCGGGCTTCCGTCCCGAGGAGGTCGCCCTGGTGTGGGCGGACGTTCAAGGCTGCGAGGCGGAGGTCATCGCATCGGGCACGGCGCTCTGGGCGCGCGGGGTCCCGCTGTGGGCGGAGATCGAGCCGCGCTCGCTCCGGCAGCAGGGCGGCGTCGCGGAGTTCGTACGCCGCGCCGGCGAGCACTTCGACCGATTCATCGAGGCACAGGACCTCGTCCGCCATGGCGCGGCCGCGCGCCCCGTGCCGATCGCTGCATTGACGGCGCTGATCGAGTCCATCGGCCCGGAGCTGAACCGCGATGCGCTGTTCCTGCCGCCGGGCCGCCAGCCGGGTTGAAGGCACCTGCCGAACCCGCGAGCGCTCGCGTCCGTCGCCGCCGATGCGAGATCGGGGCTTGCCCGGCGGTTCGTCGAGGGGGCATCATGCCGCCGCACTGCTTTACACTACGCGGGGACCACCGCGGACGAGGCGCACCATGAAGAACCTCAAGGCCATCGGCATCCTCGGCGTTCTCGCCGTCACCGCGCTCACGCTCGTCGGCACGGCGCCGGCGTCGGGCAACGGATCCTTCCTCATCACGGGCATGGTGAGCCGGCTGAAGCGTTTCTGCGCTCCGGGCGAGCTGCGCCCGGCCTGTCGGTATCTGGCGAACCTGGTCGTGCCGGCATCGCCGTTCCTCGACGAGCTGGTCGTCGGAAAAGAGCTCCCGCCGGACCAGGTCGAGCAGTTTCGCCGCATCGCCGTGGCGCGCATGGGACCGTTGGTGGCGCCCGAGCGCACCTGCGACGGCTGCAGACAGAAGGTCCACGACTTCGAGGAGCTGCTCGCGGCCAACGACACGATCGCGGACGTCGTCGACATGATGGACGATGCTTGCGCGGCGCGCTTCCGCAAGGACGGCGCACTTGCGACCCAGTGCGCGACCGAGGTGAGACGGGTCGTCGCGCCGCTCGTCGACCTGGTGTTGCAGGAGTTGCCACCCAGCGCGGCGTGCTCGATCGGCGCACGCCGTCCGATGAACCTCTGCGCCAATCCGTAGGCGCGCGCGAAGATCGCTACTGACGTCGCCGCGCGGTCATCGCTCGACGACGTCGGGCCAGCGGAGGCGCCACGTCGTCACGCGCTCGTCGCCGGCGACGCGCTCGTCGATCTTGATGAAGCGGCTCGCCCAGCGGCCGTCGAGGTAGAGCAGCTGGACCAGCGTCGAGCCGATCAAGGCCGGTGCGCCGACCAGCACGCGCCGGCGCTCGACGTCGACGAGAACGCCGAGTCCCGGGTGGGCGGGCGACTCCGGCGTCACGCGCTCGAGGCCGTCGCGACCTGCCACCAGCACCAGCCCGGGCGTTCCGGACAGACGTCGGCCGTCCTCTCCCGAGCGCGTCGTCAGCACGGCGTGCGCCGGTGTGTCCGCTGGATACTTGACATCGTCGAGGTACGTGCGACCGCCGCCGACCGAGGTGTCGATCGGGCACACGACCTCACCGGCACGCTCGTCGCAGGGGATCCACGCGGCGACGAAGGGAACGCCCGAGGTCGCGTCGTCGCGCGCCGGCCGGCCGCTGGTCGCGCTCGACCGCGGGTCCCACGACGCCATCTCGACCAGCGCGCTGCGCTTGCGCAGCAGCGCCGACGACACGACGAGGTACGTCTCGGGCGGCGTGCAGTGCGTCGCCTGCAGCACCCGATCACGTACGTCGGGCGCGAGCCCACGCTCCTCCAGGTAGGCTCGTGCGCCGGCATGGTCGCGCACCACGACGTCGGCGACGATCGTGAACGCGTCCAGCGGATCGCGGCCCGAGCGCCGCAGGATCGCGTAGGCGCCCGCTTCGCCTTCCGGCAGCGGCAGCGCATCGGAGCCGCAGCTCAGCATGCGCAGGACGCCGGCGCTGTCGGCCTCGTTCGGGGCGAGCAGCGCGCGGCTGGTCCAGTACGGGAGGTGTGTCAGCAGCGAGCTGCCGTCGTTGGCGACGCGACGGTCGGCGACGTAGCTGATCCAGTGCCCGGTCTCCCACCAGCCGTGCACGATCGCATCGGGTGCGCTCGTGTCGCGCAGGTGCTCGAGCGCGTCCCACCAGGCATCGTCGATCAACGGCCGGTAGCGGCTCGCCAGGGTCAGGCCCGGGTCGAGCAGGCGGAGAGACGCGATCGCCAGCACGAGCGACAGGGCCGTCGTCGCGAGCGCACGATACCAGCGCGCTTCGGCGGCGATCGTCGCCCGGACCAAAGTGGTCGCGCGACCCACGAGCACGGCGCCGCCGAAGGCGATCGGTGGCACGGCGAACAGATAGAAGCGCAGTCCTTCTGACGCGGCGTAGATCGCTGCTCCGGACCAGACGACCAGGACGACTCCGTCATCACGCGCGCCGCGGTCGCGATCGTCGGCGCCGGTCATGCGGGTGAGCGTGGCCGCGACGAGCGGCACGCCGAGCACCATCGCCGCCGAGGCGAGGCGGCCGATGCCGGCCACGACGAGCCAGCCACCGCCGACGAGCGCCATCGCGAACACCGACCGGTGCTGCGCCCGCCACGGACCCTGCGGCAGGAGCAGCAGCACGATGCCGAGCCATGCGCCGACCAGCACCCACGATCCACCGGCTTGCCGCGCGATCGCGGCGAGATCGAGCGGGGCGAGCTCGGCGACCATGGTGAGGCCACTGGGAAAGGCGAGCTCGGCGCCGGTCGCCGGCGACGACGCAGCGCGCGTGAAGAGCGTGGCCGCATGCTCGCGCGCGACACGGAGCAAGCCGCCGTCGGGCGTCAGGCTCGTCGCGACGCCGAGCGCGACCACGAACGTGACCAGCACGAGCAGCGTGCGTCGCAGGTCGATCGCCGCCCGCCGGTCGCCGACGAGGCGGGATCGCACCACGTCGAGCAGCAGCACCGCGGCGAGCGCCGTCGTCACGATCACCGGCACGAACGGCCAGCCGCGCCACGCCCATGCGTGCCCCCCGACGCAGCCGCCGGCAGCCATTGCCATGAGCGCCGCGTGCGCCGGGCGCCGCGCGTCGAGCGCCGCAAGGACGAGCCACAGGACGTAGAGCGGCAGCACGACGGTCCACACGTCGTTGTCGGCGCCGAGCGTGCGCGCGAGGACGCGTGCGTCGAGGGCCGTCAGCAGGACCGCGAAGGCTCCGGCGACGTCACCGCCGCCGAGGCGTCGACCCAGAAAGAACGCCGGTACGACGCCCGCGAGCGCGACCAGCAAGGTCGTTGCGCGCGCCGCGTCCGGCAACGGCAGGTCGCGACCCGTCCACCATCCGGCGACACGCGCCAGCGCGGCGATCGCCGTGACGTGCAGCGAGCGCGCATAGTACGTCGCAGCACCGAGCGGCGCTGCGGTGTGCTGGTCGCGACACGCGCCATCGACGACCGCGTCGCACGCATCGCCGGTACGGAGCAGCGTGCGTGCGTGGCGGAGCCAGAGGTAGCTGTCGAGGTCGCCGAGATAGACGTGCTCGCGCCCGTCGTCGCCGACGTGCGTCCATTCGGCGGCGTGCTCGCGGGCATCGGCGGCGAAGACGTCCGGCCGGGTCGGCAGGAGCCGTACCCACAGAACGAGCCCGAAGCAGGCCGCGAGCACCAGCGCCGTCGCGAGGCGGGCGCGAGCGCGGCGACGTCGGTCGTCGCGCGACGCCGCTGCAGCGCCCGTCACGGTGCCCGGTCCCCGTCGACGATGCACGGCGGGCCGGATGGCGCTCGATGCACGGCCGGCGCCGCCGGCAGGGAGCCGCAGCGGCGAGCGGCCGCGTGCGCGGCACCGACGACGGGCTCGTCGCGTTCCACCGGCGGCGCGTCAGCGTCCGGCGACGAGCGTGCGCAGCTCGTCGACGAAGCGCGTGGTGGAGAACTCCTGCGCACGCACGGCGAGCGACGCGCGCAGCGCGTCCTGCGCCGCCGGGTCGCGATGCACGGCGAGCAGGCGCTGCGCCGCTTCTGCCGGGTCGCGAAACAGCAGGCGCGGGTCGTCGCCGACGATCTCCCGTGGGCCTGCCGAGGCGTGCACGAACGGGATGCAGCCGGCGCGCAGCATCTCGGCGACCGCGATGCCGAAGGGCTCGTCGATCATCGCGTGCAGGCCGTAGCGCTGTGCCGCGACGAGATGCAGCAGCTCGTCGCGCGCGAGGTCGAGATGCAGGTGCACCCAGGCGGCGTGCTCGCGTACCAGCGCGCGGACCTCGTCGAGGTAGGCGCGATCGCCTTCGCTGCCGATCAGGTGCAGGTCCAGATCCGCGCCGCCGCGTCGGGCGAGATGAACGGCGTGCACCACGTCGGCGAGCCGTTTCTCCGGCGACAGCCGGCCGATCGCGACCACGCCGTCGTTGCGCGCGTGCCACGGCACGGCGGGGAACTCGCCGGGCACGGGAGGGTAGAGCACGACCGGCTCGATTCCGTACAGCTCGCGCACGCGAGCGGCGGTGTACGCCGAGTTCACCAGCGTGAGGTTGGCGCGCACGCCGGCGTCGGTGGTGCGGCCGAGCCGGCGCGTGAAGGCGCGGTACGCCGCGACCAGCGGCGCGCCGTGGTACCATTGGAGATCGACGTCGGGTCGCCCGGGATCGAGCTTCGGATAGTGGACGTACTGGATTCCGGGGCGTCCGAAGTCGGTCTCGTTGTCGGCGGTGAGCAGCAGGTCGTGACGGCCGGCGAGGCGCCGCGCGAGGCGCATGAGCAGCGCATGCTTCAGCAGTGCCGCGGGCAAGGGGCTCCAGGCGACGAGCCGGCGTACCGCCGCGGACGGCAAGACGAGCGTGAAGTCGCCGGGGACGAGCGACGTTCCGAAGTGGCGGTTGACGCTCGCCAGGTCGGGCGGCTCCCAGGCGAGCAGCGTCAAGCGGTGATCGCGGCGCAGCGCCTCGATCACCCACGCCGCGACCAGATGGCCGCCGCCCGGTGGGGCGAGCGAGGGCTGGACCACGAGGAGCCGCACCGGACGCTTGTTCCGTGCACGCCGTCCGGACGCAAGCACGCCGCGTCGCGCGCAGGCCACGGGTGACGAAGCGAGGGACGATCGTGCCAGGTTGGTGCGGCGACCGAGCGACGTCGCGGCCGCGTCGCCGCCACGACCGGCATGGCTGGCGGCAGCGTCCTCGCGTCGCCTGACCTGTGCGGAGCATGCCCGGTCGCCGACGTGGCGCGCGGCGGCATCGCTCGTCGCCCGAATTGCGCGCCGGCATCCTGCTTGCGACGGACTGCCAGACGTCGCCGATGCACGATTTGCCGTCAGAGCCCCGACCAGCCGCCTCGCGGCCGCGCTCGTTTCGCGCCGTGTTCCGTCTTCACCGCGACGCCGTCGCGACGACGCTCGACCGCCGCTGGGGCGTCATGGTGAGAGGCGATGTCGGGGAACGGCCGGACGTTTGCACCCCGCACGCGCCGAGCGAAGCGTGGCACCGCGTCGCGTGAGCGCACACGTCGTTTTCCGGTGCGCGCCGTTGGCGCTGCTCGCGAGCGGTTGCGCGCTCCTCGCGACGCCGCGGCTGCCAGCACCCGGCACGGCGAGCGCGCGCTGGCTGGAGCGCGGCCACGACCGCATCGTCACGACCGACGTCGAGCTCGACGACCTGACCCGCGGTCGCACGCTCTCGTCGCGGTTGTGGTGGCCCGACGGCGCGACCGGTCCGTTGCCGCTCGTCGTGCAGTCGCACGGCTTCCTCAGCGATCGCGGCGGCGGAGCATCTTTGGCGCGTGCGCTCGCGCGTCGCGGCTACGTCGTCGTCGCCGCGACGTCTCCGGGGACGACGCTGCTCGCGCGCGGCGGCGCGCGCGTGGAGGACGTGACCGAGCAGCCCGGCGACGTGAGCTTCCTCATCGACCGGCTGCTCGACGAGCGCTCCGACGTACCGCCGCATCCGCCGATCGACGCGGCGCGGATCGCCGTCATGGGACACTCGCTGGGCGGCTTGACGGCGACGCTCGCGGCGTTCGATCCGCGGCGACGCGATGCCCGCATCGGCGCAGCGATCTCGATCGCGGGTCCGCTCGCGATGTTCGAGCCGCGCTTCTTCGCGTCGGCGCCGGTGCCGCTGCTGATGATCGCCGGCAGCGGCGACGTCATCGTCGACTACCGACGGAACGCGCTGGCGACGTTCGGCACCGTTCCCGACGAGACCGTGGTGCTGATCGCGGGCGCGTCGCACACCGGCTTCGACGATGCCGCGAGCGGCCTCGCACGGCTGCTCGACAACCCGGACACGCTCGCCTGCTGGGTGCTCGCGCGAACGGTCGATCTCGACGCCGCGCAAGCTCGTCTCGACGAGCTGGGCCGCGAGGACGACGGCGTCGCGCCGGGCTACCGCATCGCGCCGCCGTGTCGCGACCCGCCGCCGCCGGTCGCGATGGACAGCGCGCGCCAGCAGCTCCTCACGACGCTCGCCGTGACCGCGTTTCTCGACGGCCGGTTCGCCATCGATCCGCGCACGCGCGCGCAAGCGCTCGACTACCTGACGAACGGCCTGGTGCGCGAGAATCCGGAGGTGAGCGTCCTCGCCACGCCGCGCGCGGCGGCATCGGCTCCGTTGCCGGTCGCCGTCGACGACCGCAGCGCCATCGCGCAGCCGTCGCCGGCGGCCGTCGGCGCGACGACCGCGAAGGGCCTCCTTCGTTGAACGCGCGCGGTGCGTTCTGGGCGAGAAGTTCTCGTCGTGGATCGGCAGGCGCCCCGCGGTGCCCGCGGGCGGGACGTCGCGCCACCGCAGCCTGACGAAAGTCCCTTGTCAGAGCGCGACGGCCGTCATGTCTGCACCCGCCTCGTCCGCGGCGAACCACTCCGTGATCCACTGCGGCACCGCCCCGCGCCGCGGATCGTGGAAGGGCGACAGCGTTTCGAGCAGGCCGAGCGCGAGCGCGACCTTCCGGCGGCGCGGGATGCGCGGCAGCGCGGGATCGTCGACCGGAGGCTCCTCGCAGGCGATGCATGCCGGCTGGACGCGGGCGCCGAGCGCGCTCACGTGCGCGAACGTCCGGCGCGCGACCCGGAGGCGATACCCATAGTCGCCGACGACCGCCTGGTACACGTCGAACATCGCGTGCCGGTGCTCGAATTCCTCGACGAAGTGCCAGAGGATGAACGACGCGATGCGCGGGTCGCCGTCGGCGAACAGCACGTGGCGGTTCTCGACGAGGTAGCGGGCGAGCGGCTTGAAGCCGAGCTCGATGGTGGTCGCGTAGGCGAGCGCGAACGCGGTCGACTCGCTCCGCTGCAGGTCGTCGTACGAGCGGTTCACCTCGTCGCGGACGGCCTCCAGCGCCGGGTGCTTCCGCAGCAGCAGCTCCTGATGGTCGATGTGAAACTTCGCGTGCTGGCCTTCCTGGATGCAGAAGCGGTTCGCTTCGTCGCGCGCCGCGGCATCGCGGATGCGCGGCATGGCGTCGCGGATCGCCTTGATGAAGTAGCGCTCGAAGGCCGGCGCGATGAGCGACATGCTGGTGACGAGCAGGCTCGCCTCGCGGCTCTTGGGGTTGAACCAGAAGGGGATGTCGTCGCCGAACTCGAAGTGGAGCTTCCTCACCTTGATCACGCCTGCCTCCGGGGCTCGCGTCGCCGCTCGTCGTCCGTGCGTGTTGGAGCCGGATCGAACCGAGCCGCACGCCGTCGGAGCGACATAGCGCGGGTCGCCGCTCCGGTACCAGCACGAGAGTCCGGGCGAACCGCCGACGTCGAGGAATCGCTACCGAGGCGGCACGCGCGGCGCGCCCCGCGCGTCGGTCGACGTCGGACGTCCGCGCGCGACGCCGGCGGCGCCGGCGCGACGACGGACAACGTTGCGACAGGCCGTGGTCCGACAAGCTGCGGCGCTCGGACTGCTGGCATCGCGCAGCACGTTCCGCTCAACTTCGCCGGTGCCGTCCCGCGCGCTGTTGTGGTTGCTCAGCCTCGCCGTCGTGTTGCCCGCGGCTGCAGCAGGTGGAACGTCGGTGACGGAGGGCACGTGCGCCGCGGGCGTGCAGTCCCTCGCGATGAGCAACGCGGCGACATCCTGCCGCGAGCCGTCTTCACCGAACGCGCCATCCGCGAACGCCGCCGCGTCGAACGCGAGCGACACCAGCCCCATCCTGCTCGACACGACCGTCGTCACCGCCACGCGCGCCCCGACGTCGCTCCGTGACGTCCCCGCCGCGGTCTCGGTCATCGACCAGCGCGCGATCCAGGAAGCGCGCCCGACGGTCAGCCTGAGCGAGCCCTTGAACCGCGTCCCGGGCGCGTTCGTGCAGGACGCCGGCAATCAAGCACAGGGGCCGCGCATCCAGATCCGCGGCTTCGGCACGCGCGCCGCGTTCGGCATCCGCGAGATCCGCGTCATCCTCGACGGCCTGCCCGAGACGCTACCGGACGGCCAGACCGAGCTCGGCGACGTCGACTTGGAGTCGATCGCGCGCATCGAGGTCCTGCGCGGCCCCGCCTCGTCCCTGTACGGCAACGCGTCGGGCGGCGTGATCGCGCTGTTCACCGAGGATCCGCCGGACACGCCGACGGCCGCGTCGCGCACGCTCGCGGGATCGTACGGCCTCGTGAAGACGTCGCTGAAGGGCGGGGCGACCGCGGGCGACGTCGGGGTGTTCGCGCAGGGCTCGTACTTCAGCATCGCCGGCTTCCGCGATCACGCGGCCGCATACGACGGTACGCTGAACGCGAAGCTGCGCTGGGCGCCGGCGCAGACGACGCGCGTCACGCTGCTGGTCAACGCAGTCGACGCCCCGCTCGCGGACGATCCCGGCGGGCTCACCTGGCAGCAGGCGCACGCGAATCCGAAGCAGGCGCGCGACCTCAACGTTCTGCTCGACGCCGGCGAGGCGACACGGCAGGGGCGCGTCGGCATGGTCTTCGAGCATCGCGATGGCCCGCACGCGCTGTCGGCCTACGGCTACGCGCTGTACCGCGACTTCGACTCGCGCCAGCCGATCCTGCCGGCCAACGGTGACGGTGCGGTGGCGTTCCACCGCACGAGCCCCGGCGGCGGCGTGCGCTACGACTTGACCGCACCGCTCGCGGGCTTCGCGCAGACGCTGACCGTCGGCCTCGACGCGCAGGGGCAGGACGACGTGCGGCGCCGCTGGGCGAACGTGGACGGCACGCGCGGTACGCTCGGGGTGAGCGAGCGCGAGACGGTGCAGGGGATCGGCGCCTACCTGCGCGAAGCGGTGTTCGTCACCGACGACGTCCAGCTGTCCGCCGGTGCGCGCTACGACGACGTCGCATTCGCGGTCGACGTCGCGTACCCGGCAGGCGCAGGCGACGGCGCTCGCACGTTCGGGCACTGGAGCCCGGCGGGCGGAGTTTTGTGGAGCGCGCTGCCGTGGCTCTCCGCCTACCTGAACGTCGGCACCACCTTTCAGGTGCCGACCACGACGGAGCTCGCGAATCCCGACGGCGCGGGGCTCGCGACCGGGATCGCGCCGCAAGTCGCGACGAGCTGGGAGATCGGCGCGCGCGCGGGACGGCCGGACGTGGTCGAGGGCGGCGTCGCGGCCTACCTGCTCGACGTCGAGGACGAGCTGGTGCCGTACGAGACGGCGTCGGGTCGCACCGCGTTCCGCAATGCCGGCAGCTCGCGACGCATCGGAGTCGAGCTGGACGGGCATGCACGCTTGACGCCGTGGCTCGGCAGGCTGCTGGGCGGTGACCTCGACTGGACCGGCTCGTTCACCGCGATCGATGCGAAGTACCGTCGCTACGTCACGCCGGCCGGTGACTTCGACGGCAACGACGAGCCGGGCATCCCGCCCTGGCAGGTCTACCAGCAGCTCGCGTGGCGTCGGCCGGAGGGCGCAGTCGTGGCACTCGAGGCGCTCTTCGTCGGCGGCTACTTCGTCGACGACGCGAACGACGCGCGTGCGCGCGGCTACCCGCTGGTCAACCTGCGCGCCGGTTGGGCGCGCGACCTCGGGGCGCTGCACGTGGCGCCGTTCGTCGGCGTGCAGAATCTCATCGACTCCTCGTACGCGGCGGTGGTCCGGTTGAACGCGCTCGGCGGTCGCTTCTACGAGCCGGCGGCGGGCGTCAACGTCTACGGCGGCGTGACGATCACCGCGCGGCTGTGACGCGAGCGGCGCCGGGCCGGCACGCGCTCGGCCAGCCGTTGCCGAATCTTTGTAGAGCGCCCGGTTTGACTTGGCCTCCGGTGCCGGGTACGCGAACGGCGCTCCGTCGAGCAACAGGAGGTGTGGTCATGGATCGTGGTCGTCAGCTCGTCGTCACCGCCGCCGTCGTCGCGGCAGCCCTCGTCGCACAGCGCGCCGGCGCACAGGAGTTGCCCGGACCGACCAAGGCGAAGCAGTACATGGCCTCGTTCGTCCAGGCGTTCTCGACCTGCGGGAGCCCGAACGACACCACGACCGGCGCGATCTCCTTGCCCGCGTGCCATCCCGCCATTCCGGTCGACACCGGCTGCACGTTCGGCCCGGGCGGCCGCGGCACCGGCAGCGCGGTCGTGCTGCCTGCCGACGGCGTGAACCCGCAGGACATCCGCATCCGCGGCCGGCTCATCGGGCTCAGCCCGGGCTGCGAGGGCGAGACGCTGTGCGTGTCGGCGACTCTGGTCGTCTCGACGGTCGGCTGCACCAGCGACGACCCGGCCGGCTGCACGATGTCGACCCTCACCGACTTCCCGATCGGCACGATGGGCAACGGCTGCGGCGTGGTGCAGGACGGCAAGGTGAAGCTCCGCACCACGGTCAACACGGCGTTCAACGCCGAGGTGCTGAACTCGAACACCGTGATCCAGGTGCGGGGCGTCGGCGTCCGGCGCACGACCTCGGTGAACTCGATGGCGCCGTCGGCAAGCTCGTTCGAGTCCGGCTTCCTCACGCGCTGACCGCCGAGCTCGCACCCGCGAGGATCGCGGGCGGCCCGGCGTGGAGCCGCGCCGCCGCGCATGCTTCAGTGCCGCCACCGACGGCCGGCTCGTTGCCGGCCCAGAGGGAGGAGCGTGCATGCGAGCGGTGCAGGTGCAGCGGCTGGAAGGTCCCGAGTCGATCTCGGTCGTCGAGATCGACGAGCCGAAGGCGGGCCCGGGACAGGTCCTGATCGACGTCCACGCGGCGGGTGTCACGTGGCCCGATCTCCTGCTGACGCGCGGCCTCTACCAGATGAAGCCGCCGCTGCCGTTCGTGCCGGGATCGGAGGTCGCGGGCGTCGTTCGCTCGGCGCCCGAGGGCTCCGGCCTGAAGCCGGGCAGCCGCGTGGTCGCGTTTCCCGGCATCGGGGCGTTCCAGGAGGTCGTCGCGACCCATCCCGGCGCGGTCTTTCCCTTGCCCGAGCGGATCTCGTTCGAGGCCGGCGCCGCGCTGCCGATGAACTACTTGACGGTGGTCTTCGCGCTGGTCCGGCGCGGGCGTCTCAAGGCCGGCGAGACCGTGCTGGTGCACGGTGCGGCGGGCGGCGTCGGGAGCGCCGGCGTCCAGGTCGCGAAGGCGTTCGGTGCGCGCGTCCTCGCGGTGGTCTCGACCGACGCGAAGCGGAAGATCGCCGAGCAGGCGGGTGCCGACGAGGTCGTGCTCGCCGACGGCTTCCTCGCCGCCGTCAAGTCGCTGACCAACGGCCGCGGCGTCGACGTCGTGCTCGATCCGGTCGGCGGCGACCGCTTCACGGACTCGCTGCGCAGCCTCGCCCCGGAGGGCCGCCTGCTGGTGGTCGGCTTCACCGGCGGCGAGATCCCGACCGTGAAGGTCAATCGCCTGCTGCTCAACAACGTGGACGTCGTCGGCGTCGGGCTCGGCGCCTTCGTCATGCACGAGCCGGCGCTGCTGCAGAACGAGTGGGCGCGCCTCGTGCCGCACCTCGAGGCCGGCCGCCTCGATCCGCCGCTCGGCGCGGTCTACCCGCTCGCGGACGCCGCGCGCGCGCTCACCGAGATGGAAGAACGACGGGCGATCGGCAAGCTGGTGCTGAAGGTTCGTTGACCGATGCTCACTCGGGATAGCCGGTGATGTCGCGGATCTCGCGGAACAGCGGCAGGAGCTGGCGGTACATGCGCAGGTACACGCGCTCGTAGAGCTTGCGGTACAGGTCGACGTTGGCGGCGTCGGGCTCGAAGGTCCGCGCGACGCGCGTCATCGCCGCGACCGCCGACGGAAAATCGGGGAAGAGCTTCAGGCCGACCGCCGCGTCGATCGCGGCGCCGACCACGGCGGTCTCGTGCGTGTGCGGCCGCTCGGTCGGCAGCCCGAAAACGTCGGCGGTGATCTGCATCATGCCGTCGCTCTGCGATCCGCCGCCGGCTGCGCGCACGCGCGTGATCGGCACGCGGTTCCGGCGCTCGGTGGTCGCAGCACCTTCCTTCAACGCGAACACGATGCCCTCGACGATCGCCCGGTAGAGGTGTGCACGCGTGTGGATCTCGCCGAAGCCGACGATCGAGCCCTTCGCGTACGACGCGACCCAGGGACCCGGCGTCCAGTAGGGCTGCAGGACCAGCCCCATCGCGCCGGGCGGAACCGCATGCAGCAGCTCCTCGAAGAGCTGCTCGGGCACGATGCCGCCGTCCTCGGCACGGAGCCGCTCCTGCAGACCGAACTGCTCCTTGAACCACGAGACCATCCACAGCCCGCGCAGCACGCCGATCTCGGTGTAGTAGTGGTGCGGCACCGCCGACGGGTAGGGCGGCATGAGGCGCATCACCTCGACGTACTTGGCGTTGTGCGTGTTGATGGTCGCGAACGTGCCATAGCTCAGGAAGCCGACGTCGGGCGTCAAGCAGCCCGCGCCGACGATCTCGCACGCCTTGTCGTTGGACGCGGCGATCACCGGCAGCCCGGTACGGAGACCCGTCTCCTCGGCGGCCCGTGCGGTGAGCGCGCCGAGCAGCTCGCCCGGCAGCACGAGCTCGGGGCGCTTCTCCTTCTCGATCGGAAACAGCCAGCTCTTCGCGTCGAGCGGCCCGGACCAGCGCGAGCGCTTCACGTCGATCGGCATGGTGGCGACGACGTTGCCGACGGAGTCGCGGAACTCGCCGGTGAGGCGATGCGTCAAGTAGCCGGACAGGCACAGGTACTTGTACGTCCGCTGCCAGAGCTCGGGCTCGTTCTGGCGCAGCCAGTTCGAGCGGCAGTACTGCGTCGCGTACTCGACGAAGGCGAAGATGCCGCTCGCCTTGAGCAGCGGCACCAGGGCGCGCGGGATCAGGCCGTCCGTGCTCGCCTTGCGCTGATCGGGCCACACGATCGCGGGCCGCAGCGGCGTGCCGTCACGATCGACGTTCACGTACGTGCCGCGCTGCGTACCGATCGCGAGCGCCGCGATGCGCTCGGGCTCGGTGGCCCCGCGCGCCCCGGCACGGGCGACGAGCTGGCGGAGCGAATCGCGCAGCACGCCCCAGTAGACCTCGGCGTGCTGCTCGGCCCAGCCCGGACGGGTCGAGAAGTACGGCTCGATCGGGATCTTGATCAGGTCGACCAGCGTGCCGTCGGTGTCGACCAGGGCGGCCCGGGTCGACTGCGTGCCGACGTCGACCGCGAGCAGCAGTGGGCCGCGTCCGGAGGCGGTGGTGGATGAAGCGTGGGGCGTCGGCGCCATGGGCCGACCGGCGTAGCACGAACGCGTCGTGCTGGGCACGCACGATCCGTCGGGCGCGTCGCGGGCGGCACGCACGATCCGTCGTCGCGGGCGGCACGCACGATCCTCCGGCGCGCGTCATGCGGCGCCGGGTGGCGCCGCATGACCGCGGTCAGGCAGCATGCTCGGCGGGAACGCGATCCCGCACGTCGTGTCGTCAGGGCGTCGGTGCGCCGCCCTTCGCCTTGAACAGATCCGCCTGGTTCTTGACGAAGGCGCTCGTTCGGTACTCGGCGGCGAAGCACGCGCCCCCGTCGATCGAGAGCTGCACCAGCACCGGCCCGGCGAACGGCAGCGCCGGCGGATCGAGCGGCAGGCCTTTCGCCCGCGCCACGATCTTCGCCTTGCCCGCGGCACCGGTCAGCAGCGTGATGCCGTCGATCCCGGTCGGCGTGAGCAGCTTGTCGGCGTACTTGAAGCCCTTGGCGCCGAGCGACTTCCAGCACGGCTTGCCGGCACACGTCCCGCCGGCGGGTGCGATGACGCCAGCGGCGAACGCTGCCGACGCGCCGTCGTAGACGCAGATGCGGACGTTGCTGCCGCTCGTCGGGTCGCCGAGATCGGCGAGCGTGGTCGCGTCGCCGGCGAGCCACTTCCAGCCGAGCAGATCGCCCTTGTCGTTGGCCTTGTCCTTGACGTCGAGCGTCGACTTGCCGTCCTCGACCGGTGCCTTGCAGCCGGTGAGCGGTACGTGCGGGCAGCCGTGCGACGAGCGGTCGCAGGCGTCGCCGGCACCGTCGTGGTCGACGTCCTCCTGCAGCGGGTTCGGTACATCGGGGCAGTCGTCGGAGTCGTCGGGGATGCCGTCGGCGTCGCCGTCGGCGACGCCCTTCGCGACCACCACCGGCTGCTCGTCGCAGGTCGATCCGGTGGGGCAGTCGTCGGCGTCGGCGCATGCGCCGGGATGGCTCAGCGTGCAGAGCAGCGTCGCCGGGCTGCAGTAGCTGCCGGTCGGGCAAGTGTCGGCGGTCGGGCTGCACGTCACGCCCGGTGCGAGGCTGCAGCGACCGCCCGGAGCGGTGAACACCGTGCTCTGCTGCGGTACGTCGAGCGGATCGCTCGGGGTCGCGGGATCGATGCTGCCGACCACCGTCGAGATCTCGGTGCAGACGTCGAAGCTCTGCAGCACGAGGTCGCCGATCACGCCGTTGCCGTCGAGGTCCTGTCCCTGGTCGGTCTCGAGCGTCAAGTATTTCACGGTACCGCCGTCGACGCGGTACGGGCGGCGCGGGTCGCAGATCTCGAGCCGGCACGGGATCACCGCCTGGCCCACGTCGATCAGCGTCTTGCTCTCGATCTCGTAGACCTGCAGCACGCCGTCGTCGGTGTCGCCGTCGCCGTTGAGCGGGCCGTCGCCCTGTGCCGCCTCGCTGGTGCGGAACGCGAGCAGCTGGCGCGTGCCGCACGACGTGCCGGCCGCGTCGCCGAGCACCAGCTCCTCGGCCGCGACCTTCAGATTGCGCACGGCGAACTCGCCGTGTCCGTAGAGGTGCACGACGCGGTCCTGCGCGTCGCGGTCGCCGTTCAGGTCGGAGTTCTTCTGCGCCGCCTCGGGTACGAGGAACGCCACGCGCGATCCCGACGTCACGAACGCGTCCGCAGCGCGTGCGACATTCGTCCACGCGGACTCGCCGAGGCCCCGCACCTCGAGCACGGCGTCGCTCGCGTCGCCGTCGCCGTCGAGATCGGTGCCGCCCTGCGCCGCCTCGGACGCGAGCGCGGCGACGATCGTCGGCGACAGCGCGACGGCGGTCGCGGCGAGGCCGAGGTTCTGCGACGGTCCGCCGGCGAGCGCGAGCTGCACGACCTGGTCCTTGGTGTCGGCGTCGCCGTTGAGCGATCCACCCGGGCACGCGGCCGTGCCCGTGCTCGACTCGGGACGCAGGTACGCCGCGTTGCCGGCCGCGACCGACACGTCGCCCGCGGGGCACAGCGTCGCGACGGCACCCGTCGCCGCGTCGATCGACTCGAGCACGGTGTCGTCGAGCACGCCGTCCGCGAACAGCAGCGCGTCGACGCCGAGCGGATCGGCCGGGTTCGCACGTACGACGAACGCGTCGCTCGCGCCGTTGGTGTCGTTGCCCGCACCGAGCCGGTTGGTCGCCGACGACGAGAACGCGATCACGCGTCCGTCGGCGGAGATGCTCGGGTAGCTGGTGAACACCGCGTCGGGCGGCGACCCGTCCGCCGTGATCGACACCAGCTGCGTCGTGCCGGTGACGCGGTCGTGGACGTACGTGTTGAAGCCCGGCGTCGCGCCCGGCGCGAGGTTGGTCATGCTGCTGACGAAGACCACGAAGCGTCCGTCGCCGGACAGCGAGCGGTTCGACGGCACGCTGATCGTCCCGCCGGTGCCCTCG
This sequence comes from Candidatus Binatia bacterium, assembly GCA_019749875.1. Classification (GTDB taxonomy): domain Bacteria; phylum Desulfobacterota; class Binatia; order UBA12015; family UBA12015; genus VGTK01. The sequence continues at coordinate 32,707 of JAIEPK010000237.1, forward strand.
CTGCCGTCGCTCGCGACCGACACGCGCTCGACCGCGCCGGTCAGACGGTCGCGCACGAAGACGTCGTCGACGCCGTTGGTGTCTGCGCCGGGCGGCAGGATCGGGCTGCCGTAGCCGAAGGCGACGTAGCGGCCGTCGTCGCTGATGCCGGCCTCGAGCAGGTCGCCGAAGACGAACGTGCCGCCGAAGCCCGGGTCGAGGAACGCGAGCGGCTCGGTGACGCCGGTCGTGCGGTCGTGCCAGTACGTGACGGTACCGAAGGTCCCGGGCCAGAAGTTGCTCGACTCGCTCTCGAAGAGGACGACGTTGCCGTCGCCCGACATGTTGAGCTTGTAGCCGACCTCCTGTCCGGACTTGCCGTTGCCCTGCACGCCGCCCGTGCCGACGCTGACGCGCTCGGTCGTGCCCGCGACGCGATCGCGCACGAAGACGTCGGAGGTGCCGTTCGTGTCCTGACCGGGGGCGAGCAGGTCGGACGCCGCACTGATGAACGCGACGTAGCGGCCGTCGGCGGAGATCGCGACGTCCTCGTCGGAGACCGGCGCCGACTGTCCGCCGCCGAACGCGACGTTGATGCGCTCCGTGACGTGCGTCACGGTGTCGTGCACGAAGACGTCGGCACCGCCGTTGGTGTCGACACCCGGACCGAGGAGGTTGGTCGCGACGCTCGCGAACGCGACGTAGCGGCCGTCGCCCGAGATCGCGGGCACCGGCGTGAAGCTGCCGTCGTCCGCCTCGCCGACGCCGCCGGTGGGAACGTTCACGCGGATCGTCTGTCCGCTCTCCAGGTCGTGGCGGAAGACGTCGTACACGCCGTTGCCGTCGCCGCCCGGTCCGAGCAGGTTGGTGGAATTGCTGGTGAACGCGAGGTAGCGGCCGTCGGCGGACAGCACGGTGACGGGCTCCGCACCGGACGCGGACTCGACGTTGCCGTCGCCGAGCGTGCCGCGCGCGATGCCGAGCGGCGCGTTGGCGCGCTCCGACGTGCGCACGAACACGCGGCCGCCCGAGACCGCGAGCGGCTCGCCGTCGATGCGCGACGCGCCGTCGACCGCGCGCGGGCGCGCCAGCGCCGTCTCGCCGGTGCCGCGGCGGAACACGCGAACGAGGCCGTCGACGACGTCGGCGTCACCGTTCTCGTCGCAGAGGTTCTGCCCGGCCTCGCCTTCGAGGAACGCGACCACGTCGCCCTCGACGGCGAGCGCCGGGAAGCGGAACGGCGGCCGGCTCACGCGCTGCACCGAGCGCCCCTCGGCGGCGCTCGCGAGGCCGCAGCCCGCGGTTCCGCCGAGCGGCTGCACGACGCCCGTCGCGCGATCGCGCAGCGTGACCACGGTGTCGGTGGTGTCGCCGTCGCCGTTGCGGTCGACGAGGTCGATCGACTCGCGGAAGGCGAACGTCCGCGTGCTCGCGCTCGCGACCAGCCCGTCGAGCGGCACCGGGCTCTGCGCCTCCATGGCGTACGCGACGCAGGCGTTTCCGACGCCGGTGCACAGCGCCGGATTGCTGGTGCAGTCCTGGTGCGGTGCGAGCTGGCAGAAGAGCGGCAGCGAGCGCGTGACCACCAGCGGGCCGCCGCTCGCGACCAGCGGCGTCATGTCGAACAGCTCGCCGCACGGCCCGCTCGGACACTGGCCGTCGTTGCTGCACGGCACCGACGGGGCGTCCACGCACGAGGTCGCGCACGTGCCGTCCTTGCAGTCGAGGTCGCGCGCGCAACGCAGGCCGTCGCGCTCGCCGCCGCTGCACGTACCGTGGTGCCGCGCGATGCGGATCGTGGTGTAGGGCGCGTCGACCGAGCCGAACACCGTCACCACGTCGGGATCCACCACCGTCGGATCGAGCTGCGGCTCGAGGATCGGCGGCAGCTCGCCGCCCTCGGGCGAGTACGAGTCGAGGAACACCTGATCCGGGATCACCAGCGGCAGCGGCGACTCGAGGCGCGTGCGGATGAGGCGCGGCACCGGCAGGCCCTGGTCGCGTGTCAGGACGCCCTGCCAGGCCATCGGCAGCAGCAGGTTGCCGTCGAGGTCGACCGCGGCGCGGACTTCCGTCGCCGTCGCGGTGCACGGCGGCGCGTCGGCGAAGCAGTCGCTCGCGAAGTCGTTCGGCAGCGGCAGCGCGGTGAAGTGCGAGAAGACGGCATGGCGCGCGGTCGTGCCGCAGGCGCCGTCGTTCGCGTACAGCTCGTCGACGCACGCGAGGAGCCCGCTCTGCGCGCTGCACGCCTGCGTCGCGAGCTGGCAGGGCAACGGTGCCGCCTTCGGCGTGACCGCGATCGCCGTCGGGCCCGACAGCGTGCGCCCGTCGCCCCCGGGTGCGAACTCGGCGTCGGTCGCGGGGAACGGGAAGCGCAGCCGGCGGTCGCCGAGGTCGACGTCGCTGAACGTCGCGAGCTGCGGCGTCGCGTGGCACACCGCCGAGGCGACGCCGGAGGTCGCGGCACAGCTCGCGGTGTCGACGCCGAGGCAGTCCGTCGCCAGCACGACCACGCGGCTCGTGCCGCCTGGTGCCTTGAACACGACGGTGACGACCTGGTCGTCGCCGGTCGCGAGGAATCCCGGCGAGGAGACGTCGCACGGACGGAGCCGCATCTCGAGCAGCTCGCCCGGTGCGGCGAACGGACGGTTGGTCGCGCCGAGGATCGAGTCGTAGCTGCGCGCCGTGCCGGGGATCAGGTTGCACGCGGCGTCGGCGCGCGGTGCGGCCGAGAACGGCAGCATGCAGCCGAGGACGACGGAGAGCAGGGCGGCGCGGCGGATCGCAGGCGGCATGGCGAGACCTCACGGGACACGGACGGTGCGCTACGGCGGCAGACCCTAGCGCCCGCGGCGCCGCGGAGCGAGTTTTTTTCTTGTCGAGTACGCCGAAAGACGGGTGTGCGGCGGACCGCGGCGGGGTGTGATGCGGATTGCTGATGGACTTGACGCGTGTCGCGAATGTCGCCCGCCGGGCGCCGCTCGGTCGGTCGTCGCGACGCCGCGCGTTCTCGCCTTGCTCCCGCTCGGGAAGCGCTGGCACAAAGGCCGTCGCTGCCCGCCGCGCGCGCGGCGCGGCGAGGACGTCCGCTGGTGAAGGATCGAGTCGAACCGAGCCCGAGCACGCGCATCGTGCTGATGCTCGCGACGGTCGTGCTGTACGGCCTGTCGTACCCGCCGTACGGCTCGCCGCTGGTCGCGTGGCTCGCGCTGGTGCCGCTGTTCCTCGCGCTGCGCGGCCTGTCGGCGGGGCACGCGCTGCTCCTCGCCTGGGTGTCGGGGCTCGCGATGGCCTACGCGATCACCGACTTCCTGCCGGCGGCGGTGGCCTACTACTACGGGCAGGGGCTGTTCTTCGGCGTGCTGCTCTTCGTCGCCTCGGTGAGCGTCATGTGCTGCCTGTCGCACATGCTGTTCGCGCTTTGGTACCGCTGGCCGGGTGCGACGCGAAGCGTGACGGCGACCGGCGACGGCAGGGCGATCGCCGACGTCCCCGCGTGGCGCGCGGCGGGTGCGCCGTCGCCGCTCCTGGTCGGCGCGGCGTGGGTGGTCGCGGAGTTCATCCGCGGCGACCTCGAGGGCAACCCGTGGGGCACGATCGGCTACACCCAGGTGCGCTGGCTGCCGATGGTGCAGATCGCCGAGTGGACGGGCGTCTACGGCATCACCTTCGTGGTGGTCGCGATGAACGCGGCGCTCGCCGACGTGGTCGTGCAGCGCGCGCGGCCGCGCGCGCTCGGCCGCGTCGCGCTGGTGGCGATGCTCGCGCTGGCGGTGGTCACCTATGGGCGCGCTCGTCTCGCCGCCGTGGAGGCGGAGCCGCCGGGCGACGTGCCGATCGCGGTGGTGCAGGGCAACGTCGACCTCGGCGCGCGCTGGCGGCAGGAGCTGTACGGACAGAACCTCGAGGACTACCTGCGCCAGACCCGGGACGCGGCTCGCCACGAGCCGGCGCAGGTGGTCTTCTGGCCGGAGAACGCGGTCACGTTCTTCCTCGAGGACGAGGCGCTCTACCGCTACGCGATCGGGCACGTGCTCGCGCCGCTCGGTGCGCAGCTCGTCACCGGCGGTCCGCACGCCGAGCCGGGACCGCCGCAGCGCTTCTACAACTCGGCCTTCCTGCTCGGCCGCGACGGCGAGGTGATCGGGCGCTACGACAAGCGCGTCCTGATGCCGTTCGCCGAGTACTACCCCGGCTGGCTGGCGGTGCTGTCGCAGCGGCAGTTCGGCGGCGTGCGTGAGTTCAGCGAGGGACGTCCGTCACCGCCGCTGCCGACCGACGCCGGACCGGCGTCGGTGGTGACCTGCAACGAGGCGTTGTTTCCGCGCACGGTCCGCGAGCGCGTCGCCGACGGCGGCGGCTACCTGGTCAACCTCGCCAACGACGGCTGGCTCGGCGTGCACCGGTACTCGGATCGCGTGCTCGACATGGTCGCCGTGCGCGCGATCGAGCACCGGCGCTTCGCGGTGCGCGCGTCGAGCTCGGGCGGCTCCGCGATCGTGGCGCCGTCGGGCCGCGTGCTCGCGCGATCGGCGCCGTTCGC
>JAIEPK010000373.1 GCA_019749875.1 Candidatus Binatia bacterium
CGCGCCTGCGCGTGATCGTCGCGGCGAACCCGACGCGCGGGCTCGACCTCGCGGCCACCGCGGCGGTGCACGAGCGGCTGCGTGCCCTGGCCGCATCGGGAGCCGCCGTTCTCGTCCTGTCGACGGATCTCGACGAGGTCGAGGCGCTCGCGGGCGAGGTACACGTTCTCTATCGCGGCAGCCTGCTGGGGCCCTTGCCGGCGGCGACGAGCCGGCTCGAGATCGGTCGGCGGATGGCCGGCCTGGGAGCGGCCGCCTGAAGAGCGGGTGGACCGCGGTCGCGGTGCGTGTGCTGGCACCCGCGCTGGTGGCGCTCGGCGTGGCGACGGCTCTCGCTGCCGTCGTCGCGTACGTCGGCGGCGGGAGTGCGGGCGACGCGATCCGTGCGCTCGTCGTCGGCAGCGTGGGTTCGTCGTCGAACGTCGCGGCGACGCTGCTGCGCGCGACCCCGCTGCTGCTCACCGGTGCCGCGGTGATGCTGGCCTTCAAGAGCGGGGTCTTCAACATCGGTGCCGAGGGGCAGTTCCTCGTCGGGGCCCTCGCGGCGACGGTGGTCGGTACGGCGCCCGGACCCCAGTTCGGTCGCTGGCTGCTGGCCCTCATGGCCGGTGCTTTGGCTGGGGCGATCTGGGCTGCGATCGCCGCCGGCTTCCGCATCGGGCGCGCGGTGAGCGAGGTGATCACGACGATCCTGCTGAACTTCGTCGCGCTGTACCTGGTGTCCTACGCGGTCGACGGGCCGCTGCAGGAGGCCGCTCGGCAGTATCCGCAGTCGGATCTCCTGGTCGACGGCGCGATGCTCTGGCGTCCGATCGCCGGGTCCCGCCTGCACATCGGCGTTGCCCTGGCCTTGATCGCGGCCGTGCTGGTCGGCGTGCTGCTGTCGCGCACGGCACTGGGGCTGCGCCTTCGCGCCGCCGGCTCGAACGCACCCGCCGCACGCCTCGCCGGATTTCCGGTACTGCGCGACTTGACGGTCGCGTTCGCGCTGTCGGGCGCGATCGCCGGTCTCGCCGGCGCCGTGGAAGTCACAGGGGTGACGGGTCGGCTCTACGAGCGGATCTCGCCCGGTTACGGCTACACGGCCATCGCCGTCGCGCTGCTCGGCGGGCTCCGCAGCGGCGGTGTGATCGCGGCGGCGCTCTTCTTCGCCGCGCTGTCGGCCGGCGCAGGTGCGATGGAGCGCAGCGCGGGCGTGTCGTCGGTGCTCGTGCTCGCGGTGCAGGGGGCGACGCTGCTGGTCATCGCGATGCTGAACGTCTCGCTTCTGCGGCGCGTCGGACGCGGGGACGCTTCGGGGAGCGTCGAGCGCTGATGCTGCTCGAGACCTTTCTCGCGACCGGTCTGGTGCTCGCGACGCCGATCCTGCTCGCGGCCCTGGGCGAGCTCCTGGTCGAACGTAGCGGCGTGCTGAACATCGGCGTCGAGGGCGTGATGCTGAGCGGCGCCTTCGCGGCTGCGCTCGCCGCCTGGGGCTCGCACAGCACCACCGCGGGGGTCCTCGCGGCGGCGCTCACCGGTACGGCCCTCGCTCTGCTCTTTGCGCTTGCGACCGTACGGCTCGGTGCGGACCAGATCGTCGTCGGCGCGGCGTTGAACCTGGTCGCGCTGGGCGTGACGGGAGCTCTCTACCGCGCGGCCCTCGGGGCGAGCGGCACCGCGCTCGTTCTCCCGACGTTGGCGCCGCTGGACGTCCCGCTCCTGCGCCACGCCCCGATTCTCGGCAAGGCGCTGTTCGGACAGAATGCCTTGGTTTATCTCGGATTATGTTTGACGCCGCTGCTGGCGGTGCTGCTGCGCCACACGGGCCTCGGCCTGCGGCTGCGCGCTCTCGGGGATCATCCTCAGGCAGCGGCGAGCCTCGGGCTGCCGGTGCGCCGCGACCGGATCTTGATGCTCGCCGTCGGCGGCGCGCTCGCCGGCCTGGGCGGTGCTGCGCTGACGCTCGCTGCGACCAACACGTTCGTCGAAGGGATCACCGCGGGGCGCGGCTTCATTGCGCTCGCCGTGGTCGTCTTCGGGCGCTGGTCCGCGTGGGGAGCGCTCGGTGGGGCCCTGCTCTTCGGCCTCGCGAGCGCGCTGCAGTTCCAGTTTCAGGCGGCCGCCCTCGCGATCCCGTACCAGCTGTTCCTGATGTTGCCCTACGTCCTGACGCTCGCGGTGCTGCTGCTGCCGTCGGGTGGCGGGAGCGCGCCGCGTGCCCTCGGCACGCGCTACGATCGCGAGTAGCGGATCACTCGCCAGCGTCGTTCGAGCGCTTGCTCCAGAAGGTACCCTTGGCGAGGTACCAAACGAACGCGCCGGCCGCGGCGTACATGACCACGCCCTCGAAGATGCCGAGTCCCCCGCCGAGGACCATGACGGTGACGACGAGGATCGTCGACACCACGGCCACGACCTGCTCGATGCGTGTCTCGCGGTCGCGCTCGTCGGCGACGAACTGCGCGACCTCGGCGCCGCACGTGGGACATCGCCCAGCCGGCTTACGGATCAGCTTCTCGCCGCAGCCCGGGCAGGGCGGGTAGTTGTGAACCGGCATCGCGAGCTCCCGGGGGGCGAGTGTACCGGTTCCAGGCACGCGCGGTAGTGGCCGCGCGTGCCGTCAGACGATTCCGCCGCTCAACCGACTGCTGCCATGGCGACACGCTCCACGCGCCGGCGCGGATCGTCGAGGTGGCGAGCCTGCAGGCGGACGGGGTCGTGCTTGCGCTGCTCGAGCCAGCGAAGCAGGCCGGAGCGAAGACACTCGGGGTCGATGTCGAGCACCTCGCACACGGTGTTGAACGCGAACAACGAGCGGTCGCTGCGGGCGGCGACCCAGCTCCGCTCGACGTCGAAGATCTCTTTGCCGAGGGGGTCGGTCGCGCAGGCGTACTTCTGGAAGTTCTCGATGCCGTCCTGAAGGACCGCGGCCATCAGGCGCCGCTCGCCGTCCTGCCAGGAGCGCTGCCGAAGCAGCCCGAAGAACTGGTCCGGGGTCATGACATCGGGTTCGAGGAACTCGGTGCCACGATCGTCTCGCGTGAGGAGGGAGTATTCCATGCCCGCGATAGACGGGGGCATGCGGGGGCTATTCGACGGAATCGGCGCGTGCGGCGGAATCGCCTCCGGGTCGCAACTGCTGTGTCGCCGGCGCGGCCGCGTCGGCGAGCGGCGCTTGCGCCGCCAGGGCCGACAGCTTGGTCGCGGCGAACAGATCGATCAGGCGGCGCTGACCCTCGGCCCAGACGTGCTGCATCCCGCAGGTCACGCTGACCGAGCACAGCGTCCGATCGCCGACGCACACGTTGAGCGCGATCGGCCCTTCGACCGCCTCCATGACGTCGCGGAACGAGATGTCACCCGGATCCCGCGCGAGCGTGTAGCCCCCGTGCGCGCCGCGCCGCGACACCACGATGCCGGCGTGGATCAGATCCTGGATGATCTTCTCGAGGAACTTCTTCGGAATCGCTTCCTGCAGCGAGATCTCTCCCACCGAAGAGGCTCGCCCCGGTGTCTGGCGGGCAAGGTTGATCGCCGCCCGCAGCGCGTAGTCGACCCGTCGGCTCACCTGCATCAATGCCATGGGCCTCGCTCCTTGTGCTGCGCGTGCGCCGCGGCGCACCGGCAGCGTCGCTCGATCGACCGCTCAAACATCGGGAATCTCGACGGTGACGTCGCCCGTGACGACCGACTGGCACCCGAGCCGCGAGTACGGCGTCAGCCCGGGAGCCTGGTCGAGCTTGTCTTCCTCGTCCTCTTCCATCTCGGAGAGATTGTCCGCTCCGGCGCGTACGATCACGTGGCACGTCGTGCACGCGCAGTTCCCGCCGCAGTTGTGCTCCAGGCGAATGTTGTTCTTGAGGGCGATGTCGAGGATGGATCCCGGCTTGCCGTGGTCGCCGTAGGGGAAGTCGGCATCGTCGACCTCGACGGTGACGTTCATCGGCAGGAAGGTGACCTTGTGCTTCATCCGGCGATCTCGTAGGCGCTCTTGCTCTCGAGCGCCACCTTGATCGACGCGTCCATGATGCGCTGTGCGAACGGACGGCTCGCCTCGTTCAACGCCTCGACGAGATCGCGGATGCGGTTGTGGTCTGTGCCGCTGCACGCCTCGCGCAGAGCGGTCGCGGCGCGGTCGATCGTCGCGCGCTCTTCCACGTCGAGCAGCTGCTCGTGCAGACGCTCGGCCTTCTGTGTCGCGTGCAGGATCGACTCCGCCTCGACGCGGGCTTCGAGCAGCTGGCGCTGCGCGAAGTCCTCCTCGGCGAGATCGAAGGCCTCCTCGAGCATGCTCTCCATCTGCTCTTCCGTGAGGCCGTAGCTCGGCTTGACCTCGATGGACTGCTCACGGTTGGTCCGCACGTCGCGCGCCGACACCGACAGGATGCCGTTCGCGTCGATCAGGAACGTCACCTCCACGCGCGGCAGCCCGGCGGTCGCGGGCTCGATGGGAATGCGGAAACGGGCGAGGCTGCGGCAGTCCTTCGCGAGCTCACGCTCGCCCTGCAGGACGTGCACCTCGACGTGCGTCTGATCGTCGACGGCGGTGGTGAACTGCTCGCGCGCAGCGGCGGGAATCGTCGTGTTGCGATCGATGAGCCGCGTGAATACTCCACCCATCGTCTCGATGCCGAGCGACAGCGGCACGACGTCGAGCAGCAGCATGTCCGTCGACGCGCCGGACAGGATGCCCGCCTGCACGGCCGCGCCGAGCGCGACCACGGCATCCGGGTCGATGTCGGCGTGCGGCGCCTTCCCGAAGAACGTCTCGACGGCACGGCGAACGGCGGGGATGCGCGTCGCGCCGCCGACGAGGATCACGTGATCGACGTCGCGCGCCTGCTTGCCCGCGTCCTTCAGCGCCTGCCGGCAGCGGGCGATCGTGCGCTCGACGAGATCCGCGCTGGCGACCTCGAACGCCTCGCGGCTGATGCGGACGACGCGGGTGCCAGCGCCGAGCGACAGCTCGACGGTGGCGACGTCCGCACTGGAGAGCTCTCGCTTCGCACGCTCGGCCGCGTCGCGCAGGATGGCGAGATCTTCCGCGGACCACTGTGCGTTCCCGCCGACGTCCGCCTCCTGCTGCAGCAGCGTCATCAGCCGGCGATCGAAGTCGTCACCGCCGAGCCGGGTATCGCCGCCGGTCGAGAGAACCTCGGAGAGTCCCTCGCGCAGCTGTAGGATCGATACGTCGAACGTGCCGCCGCCGAGGTCGAAGACGGCGACCAGCGCCTCTTCCTGCCGGTCGAGGCCGTACGCGAGCGCGGCGGCAGTCGGCTCGTTCACGAGACGCAACACGTCGAGACCGGCGAGACGTCCCGCGTCGCGAGTCGCCTGGCGCTGGCTGTCGTTGAAGTACGCGGGCACGGTGATGACGGCGCGCGTGACCTCTTCGCCGAGGGCGCTCTCTGCTCGACGCTTCAGCTCACGAAGGATCAGCGACGAGACCTCGGGCGGCGAGACCTTCCTGGTGCCGCCGGCGTCATCCCGAAGAACGATGCCGAGCGCTCCGCTCGTCTGATCGAAGGTGTGCTCACGGACGTCCTGCGCATCGACGTGCTCGAGGCCGACGCCCATGAAGCGTTTGACGGAGAGGATCGATGCGTGCGGATGCAGCGCGGCGCGCCGCCGCGCCGCGTCGCCGACCAGGAAGCTCCCATCGTTCAGCAGGGACACGGCCGACGGCAGCAGCGGCGACCCGGTGTGCGCGTCGGGCAGGATCTCCGGCCGGTCGTCGCGCATCACCGCGACGAGGCTGTTGGTGGTGCCGAGGTCGATTCCGACGATGCGTGCCACGTCAAGCCTCGAGTGCGTTCTGCAGGTCGCGGTCGAGCGTCCGCAGGTAGGAGAGCTCCGAGAGTGCGCTCTTCAGCTCCCGCAGGGCCGCGGGAATGCGCTCGTCCGGCACGAGAGCCGAGCCGGCGTCGGGATCCGCGGGCCAGCCGCGCAGCAGGTCGACCAGCGCCGCACGCTGTCGCTCGAGCCGCTCGGTCAGCTCGCGCTGCGTTTCGACGAGCTCGCTGCGCAGCGTCGCCTTCGAGCCGTTGACCGAGGAGCGAAGCTCGTCGAGCTTCTCCTGCACGTCGAAGACGTACGCGGCGAGTCGAGGAGGGACGCTCTGCGTCTCGTGTCCAAGGCCGTCGCCCGAACGCGTCAACCAGTATCGCCCGCGGGCCTCGGTGTCGCGCAGCGTCTTGTGCGCCGCGTTGAGAAGTGCGGTCGCCTGCACGCTCGCACGCTGCTCGTCGGCGGATCGCGTCTGGTAGCGGTCGGGGTGCAGCTTGCGGCTCAGCTCGTAGTAGCGACGATCGAGCGCGGCGACGTCGACACCGGGGTGTGCCGGCAGATCGAGTACCGTGAAGTAGTCGGTGTCCTGCGGCAACGCCTGGATGGCCTCGCAGCTCCGGCAGAAGAAGGCCGGTGGCTGGACCTCGCCGCAGCTCCGGCAACGGATCGCACGCACGTCAGACCCCGAACGACGCCCCGCAGCCGCAGCTTCGCTTGACGTTCGGGTTACGCAGGTTGAAGCCGGCGTGCATCAGGTCGTCGGCGTAGTCGAGCTCGGTGCCGTTGAGGTAGAGGTAGCTCTTGCGGTCGACGATGATGCGCGCGCCGTCGCGCTCGAACACGCGATCGCCGTCGCGCTTCTGATCGAGGTCCATCTTGTAGGACAGCCCGGAGCAGCCGCCGCCGACGACCTTGACGCGCAGGCCCTTCTCTTCACTCTGGTCGCTCGCGACCAGGGCGAGGATCTTCTGGACGGCGTTGTCCGTCAACGTGATTCCGGCTGCTGATGCCACGGCTCTCGGTCCTTCTCGATGTCTGGTCTGCGCAATGGCGAGCGTGTGTGCGCTCAGGCGGCGGCGGTGTCGTCCTTGGGCTTCGCCGCGGCCCCCGTCTTCGCGTCGTGGCGCTCCTGCCAGTCCTTGACGGCGGCCTTGATCGCGTCCTCGGCGAGCACCGAGCAGTGGATCTTGACCGGGGGCAGCGACAGCTCCTCGACGATCACCGAGTTCTTGATCTGCGCGACCTCTGCGACCGACTTGCCCTTCACGAGCTCGGTCACGTAGCTGGAGCTCGCAATCGCGCTGCCGCAGCCGAAGGTCTTGAACTTCGCGTCCTCGACGATGCCGTCGTCGTTGATCTTGAGCTGCAGCTTCATCACGTCACCGCATTCGGGTGCGCCGACGATGCCCGTGCCGACGTTGTCCTCGTCCTTGCCGAACGAGCCGACGTTGCGCGGGTTGCTGTAGTGATCGATCACCTTGGGGCTGTACTCGGCCATGATCGGGTCTCCGTGTCGCTTTGCTCGATGGTTCGGCGGGTCAGTGCTGGACGCCCGCGAAGTACTGCTTCAGGTCGATGCCTTCCTTCGCCATCTCGTAGAGCGGCGACAGCTCGCGCAGCCGCTTGACCTCCGAGACGACGCGCCCGGCGACGTAGTCCACTTCCTCCTGGGTGTTGAAGCGGCCGAGGCCGAAGCGGATCGAGGTGTGCGCCAGCTCGTCGCCGACGCCGAGAGCCTTCAGGACGTACGACGGCTCGAGGGTCGCCGAGGTGCAGGCGGAACCGGACGAGACGGCGATCGCGGGCAGGTCGCCGTGCGAGGAGCCGTTCAAGCCCATCAGCATCGACTCGCCCTCGATGTAGGCGAAGCTCAGGTTGAGATTGCCCGGCAGGCGCTCCGTCGGGTGGCCGTTCAAGTAGACCTCGTCGAGCTCGTCGGTGATGAGACGATGCAGCCGATCGCGCAGCGCGATGACGCGGGCCGACTCGGTCGCCATCTCGGCCTTCGCGATCTGCGCCGCGGCGCCGAGGCCGACGATGCCCGGTACGTTGAGCGTTCCCGAGCGCATGCCACGCTCGTGTCCGCCGCCGTCCATCTGCGCCGTCAAGCGCACCCGCGGGCCCTTCGAGCGCACCCACAGGAAGCCGCAGCCCTTCGGCCCGTAGATCTTGTGGCCGGTGCCCGACACGAGATCGACGCCGAGCTCGTTGACGTCGAGCGGCAGCTTGCCGAAGCCCTGCGTCGCGTCGGTGTGGAAGAGGATCCCCTTCTCCTTCGCGAGCTTGCCGATCTCGGCGATGGGCTGGATCGTGCCGATCTCGTTGTTGGCGACCATGATCGAGATCAGGATCGTCTTGTCCGTGATCGCCTCGCGCACCTGGTCGGCGCTCACCCGTCCCTGCTGATCGACCGGCAGGTACGTCACGGTGGCGAGCTTCTTGCGCTCGAGCGCCTTGCACGTGTCGAGCACGGCCTTGTGCTCGGTGGCGGCGGTGATGACGTGGTTGCCCTTGTCCTTGTAGAATTCGACGACGCCCTTGATGGCGAGATTGTCGGACTCGGTCGCGCCGGAGAGGAAGATGATCTCCTTCGCCTTGCCGCCGATCACCTCGGCGATCTGCTCGCGGGCCTGATCGACTGCGGTCTCGGCTTCCCAGCCGAAGGCGTGGTTGCGGCTCGCAGCGTTGCCGAAATGCTCTCGGAAGTACGGCAGCATCGCCTCGAGGACGCGCGGGTCCATCGGGGTCGTTGCGTGGTTGTCCATGTAGATCCGCTTCGGCACGCTCATCGTCTGCTTCCCGGATCGGGTGGCCCGATCATCCGCGGTCGGGAGTAATCCGACCTGCTTGGTAGGATTTAGGAGAGGGGCTCGGGGCAGTCAAGGCGTCTCCCGCGAATTCCTTCGGTCCCGATTGCACTTCCGGGTGGCGCTCTCGTAAGGGCGGGTCATGGCGACCGCGACGGTGACGACCATCCGGAACATCGGCGATCATGAGGGGGAGACGGTCACCCTTCGTGGGTGGGTGCGGGGCCGGCGATCCAGTGGAAAGCTGCAGTTCCTTCAGGTCCGGGACGGCACGGGAACCATCCAGTGCACGATCTTCCGGCCCGAGGTCGCCCCGGAGGTCTTCGAGACCGCGTCCCACCTGGCGCAGGAGACCTCGCTCGAGGTGGTTGGCGAGGTTCGGCCGGATCCCCGCGCGCCGGGCGGCTATGAGCTGTCGGTGCGGTACCTCCGGGTCGTGTCCGCGGCGACGGACTATCCGATCACGCCCAAGGAGCACGGGACGGCGTTTCTCCTCGATCACCGGCATCTCTGGCTTCGCTCGCGCCGCCAGAACGCGATCCTGCGCGTCCGTGCGAGCGTGGTCCGGGCCTGTCGCGAATATTTTGATGACCGCGGCTTCACCCTCGTCGACGCGCCGATCTTCACGCCGGCCGCGTGCGAGGGGACGACCACGCTCTTCGCCGTCGACTACTTCGGTGAGCCCGCGTATCTCACGCAGAGCGGGCAGCTGTACGTCGAGGCCGCCGCGATCGCGCTCGGCAAGGTGTACTGCTTCGGTCCGACGTTTCGCGCCGAGAAGTCGAAGACTCGCCGGCACCTGACGGAATTTTGGATGGTCGAGCCCGAGGTCGCCTGGCTCGACCTGCAGGGCGACATGGATCTCGCAGAGGATTTCCTGGTGGAGGTCGTGGGTCGTGTGGTTCGCGAGCGCCGCGCCGAGCTCGAAGCGCTGGAGCGCGACGTCGCCGCGCTCGAACGGGTGAAGAAACCCTTCCCGCGCATCACGTACGACGAGGCGTTGCTCCGGTTGCGCGACGCAGGCAAGGCCGTCGAGTGGGGCGACGACTTCGGAGGTGACGAGGAGACCGTGCTCGCGAGCCAATTCGACCGGCCGGTGCTGGTCCATCGCTACCCGGCGCAGGTGAAGGCGTTCTACATGAAGGGCGATCCGGAGGATCCGCGACTTGCCCTGTGCGTCGACGTTCTTGCTCCCGAGGGCTACGGCGAGATCATCGGCGGTGGACAGCGTGAGGACGACCTCACCGTCCTGCAGCGCAAGATCGCCGAGCACGGGCTGCCGGAGTCGGCGTTCTCCTGGTACCTGGACCTTCGACGCTACGGCTCGGTGCCGCACGCCGGCTTCGGCATGGGCATCGAGCGCATGGTCGCGTGGCTGTGCGGACTGCACCACGTTCGTGAGACGATCCCTTCCCGCGCATGCTGGAGCGCCTGACGCCGTGACCTTGGACCGCGCGGCTTGCGCGGTCGCGGGTCCGTTGCCAGAACCGACGCATGCTCGTCATTGGCCTCGTCGGAGGCATCGGCTCGGGCAAGAGCGTCGCGTCCGCCATGCTCGCCGAGCTCGGCGCGGAAGTCATCAACGCCGACGTGGTCGGGCATGAGGTCGTCGAAGCCCGGCAAGCCGGGCTTCGACGCCATCACGGCCGAATTCGGGGCCGAGGTGGTCGGCGCCGACGGGCGCATCGATCGCAAGAAGCTCGGCGCCCTCGTCTTCGCCGACGGTGGGAAGCTCGAGCGGCTGAACGCGATCGTGCACCCGCTGATCCGCGCTGAGAGCGACCGTCGGATCCGACGTGCGCGTGATGCGGGCGCCGTGCGCGCAGTGGTGGTCGAGGCGGCGATTCTGCTCGAAGCAGGCTGGCGTTCCCTGGTCGATCAGGTCTGGGTGATCTCCGCGCGCCGTGAAGACGTCGTCGAGCGTCTGGCCGCACAGCGGGGCATGGATGCATCCGAGACCGACGCGCGCATGGCAAAGCAGATGACCGACGCGGAGCGGCGCAGCGTCGCGGACGTGGTCATCGAGAACGTCGGCTCGCTCGACGAGCTCCGCGCGCGCCTGACGGGACTGTGGCACGCCATGGTTCCGCGTTGACACAGGCTCTCGTGCCCTTAACCTGACGTCCATCCCTTCGCGTCCCGTCGTCGCTCGCCCGTCGGCACGTCGTCTCGACTTGCCGACGCCTGCGTCCTTTCCCAACGTAGGAGACGCTCGATCGAAATGAACAATCTGAAGCTCTCGCTGTGGTACCTGCCGGCTGCGTTGCTGCTCATCCTGCTCGCGCAGACGATTTTCGTCGCACCGCGCCCGGTACAGGTGAGCTACAGCGAGCTGCAGCGCCTCGCCGACCAGAACCACGTCGAGCGCGCCATGATCACCACCGACGAGATCCGCTTCCAGCTGCGCCCCGATACGCCGCTCGAGGGAGAGCTGCAGAAGCAGGTGGAGAAGGCGCGCGGCATGATGGGCAGCCTGTCGCCCGACCAGCGCCCGACCTTCGTCGCGACGCGTCCGCCCGGCCTCGATCTCTCCACTCTCGTCAAGATTCTCACCGAACATGGGGTGACGTTCTCGGGCGAGATCGCGGACAACTTCTGGCGGACGTTGCTGCTCGGGTGGTTGCTGCCCTTCGGCCTGATCATGCTGATGTGGAATCTGGTGGCACGACGCATGGGGCCCGGCGGCGCCGCGGGGGCGTTGTCCTTCGGTCGCAACAAGGCAAAAATCTACGGGGAGAACGACGTCGCCGCTCGCTTCGGTGACGTCGCCGGCATCGACGAGGCGAAAGCAGAGCTCGAGGCCGTGGTCTCGTTCCTGCGCGATCCGGCCAAGTATCAGCGCCTCGGCGGAAGGATTCCGAAGGGTGTGCTGCTGGTCGGCCCGCCGGGCACCGGCAAGACGCTACTCGCGCGCGCGATCGCCGGTGAGGCGCACGTACCGTTCTTCTCGATCAGCGGCTCCGAGTTCATCGAGATGTTCGTCGGGCTCGGGGCGGCACGCGTGCGCGACCTGTTCGAGCAGGCGAAGGCGAAGGCGCCGTGCATCGTGTTCATCGACGAGCTCGACGCGGTCGGGAAGTCGCGCGCCGGCGCCGGCTTGCAGATGGGCCGGCACGACGAGCAGGAACAGACGCTGAACCAGCTGCTCGTCGAGATGGACGGGTTCGACGCATCGAAGGGTGTCGTGCTGCTCGCTGCGACCAATCGGCCGGAGGTTCTCGATCCGGCCTTGCTGCGCGCCGGCCGCTTCGACCGCCGCATCATCGTCGAGCTGCCGGACCGCGTCGGGCGGGCGAAGATCCTGCAGGTCCACCTGAAGAACGTGAAGGCTGCCGCGAACGTCGACGTGGACGACCTCGCCGCGCGTACCCCGGGCCTGTCGGGAGCCGACCTCGCCAATCTCGTCAACGAGGCCGCACTCCTCGCAGCCCAGCAGGGCGCGGACGCGGTCGAGCCGCGTCACTTCCTCCTCGCCGCGGATCGCCTCATGACGGGCCTCGAGCGGAGGAGCCGTGTGCTGCGTCCGCAGGATCGGACCTTGGTCGCGCACCACGAGTCGGGACACGCGTTGGTCGCGGCGTTGCTGCCCAACTGCGACCCGGTGAGCAAGATCACGATCATCCCGCGCTCGATCGGAGCTCTCGGCTTCACGATGCAGCTGCCCACCGAGGATCGGGTGTTGATCCGACGCAGCGAGCTGGTCGACCGGCTCGCCGTGATGCTCGGTGGGCGCGTGGCGGAGGAGC
The DNA here is from genome assembly GCA_019749875.1 of Candidatus Binatia bacterium. GTDB lineage: Bacteria > Desulfobacterota > Binatia > UBA12015 > UBA12015 > VGTK01. The sequence goes on from JAIEPK010000373.1 coordinate 12,323, forward strand.
TGGTGTTCGGCGACGTCAGCACGGGAGCCCAAGACGACCTCGAGCGCGCGTCGCAGCTCGCTCGACAGATGGTCTGCCTGTTCGGCATGAGCGACCGGCTGGGGCCGCTCAGCTATGGGCGTCGTGAGTCGATCTTCCTCGGCGACGGTTTCCTGGGACGCTCGCAGGCGGCGAGCGAGGCGACCAACGAGGCGATCGACGCCGAGGTTTCGAATCTCGTCCGGGGGGCGCATGCGACGGCGCGGCAGCTGCTCTCGGAGCGGAAGGAAGGTCTCACCGGTCTTGCTCGCGCGCTCGAGCGCGAAGAGACGCTCGAGGGCGACGCACTGACCGCCGCGCTGACGGCTGCACGCGTACGCGACGCCGACCGCGCCCCGGTCGATTCGGGCGGCGAGACTCTCGTGGCTTGACGCGCGTGTCGCTCGAGCGTCAGCTGCGTCGAGCGAGCGCGTCCTTGAGAGCGTCGAGAACCAAGGCGCGGAACTGACCCCACGAGCGCCACGGTCCGGTGCACGAGCGCAGGCGTTCGGCCGCCTCGCCGATGGTGTTCAGGTCTGCTTCGAGCCAGCCGGTGATCCCCTCGCTCTCGTCCGTCGGGTGCAAGACGCCGCCTTGCTCCTCCAGGATGAACAGGTAGCTCGCGAAGACGTGTCGCGTGTTCGGGGCGCGATACGTCAGGACGGCGGCGAAGCGGCTGATCTCGACGTCGAGGCTGGTCTCCTCCTGCGTCTCGCGGAGCAGCGCGTGCTCGATCGTTTCGCCGCGCATGATGCCACCGGTGGGGAGCCGAAAGGTGCTTTCGGGGTAGGTGCCCTTCGTCTGCAGCAGGTAGAGACCGTTGCGGCGCCGAATGGCCATCGCGACCTCGCCGTCGCGCTTGCGGTTGAGCGGTGAGAATCGGAGCGAGGGCAACGTATGCGCGACGGCACGCGGGCGTCCGTAGCGGCGAGCGAGGACGGCGATCTCCGCTTGCATCGTCAGCGCCCGGATCGCTAGCGGGGACGCCCCCGATGAGCGACGGTACCTGCTCGAGCGTGCCTCACGAGCCTCACGAGCTCACACATAGTCCAGGTTCGCCGGGCTGGGAACCGACGTGGGCACCGGATCGTTCCTCAGGCAGCGCCGGTCCGTCGATCGGCGCGTAACGCATAGGATGCCGACCAGATTCCGAGGCCCAGCATCCCGGATCGTGTCAAGATGTCCGTTCGCGCCGCCAGCGACATCCGGGAGAGGTCGCTGTTGATGACCAGATGGGCGAGCCCCTCGACGGCGACCACCATCAAGCCGCTCGCGGCGAATGCGATCATGAGCGCGGCACGAGCATTCCCGCGCAGGAGCTGACGTGCCGCGAATGCGCACGTGCCGGCGACGTACGCGTGCGGGAGAAGACGGGAGGCGGTCCAGCTGGTCGAGACGTCTCCCTCGACCTCGAACGCGCCGCTCAAGACGAGCAGCCAGTGGATGACGATCAGGCCGGAAGCGGCGAGAAGGAAGCGCCCGAGCCAAGCCGCTTCACCTGCCAGATCCGAGCTCGCGACCGGCGCCTTTCGCTCGACGCGGACGCTCCGCGCGCGCGGACGCGGGGCGTGATCGCGCAGGTAGACGAGCTTGTGCGGGGTGCGTTCGTGGTCCGTCGACATGGCGGCGCGGACTTGCGATGCGACCGCGACTCTCGGTCTGGCGTGGACTGCCCCGCAAGTCCGGGCTCGATGCTACTCGCGCTGGCGATTGCTGACAAGCCTCGCTGCGACGGTCTCGACTCGTGCATGGCGTCTCTCGGCGCGCGTCGCTAAGGGTGCGCCGTGGTCGAGGAGCGCGTGTGGAGCCGACGCATCGCGGACGAGCTCTGGTCGGGCGCCGTCACGCCCCTCAGCTTCACGATGCTCGCCGAACCCATGGCCGAGCACCTGGTGCATCGTCACCTCGAGAACGCTGGCCTCGCGGCGCTCGCGCGCGAGCCGGTGTTCCGGCTGTCGCAGGGGCACGTGTACGTGAACGCGACGCTCGTCGCCGCAGTGATGGCCGAGATTCCGAGCTTGTTCCTGAGCGAGGGGCTGCTGGACCTGTTGCCTGCAGCGCTGCGTGAGCCGCTGCGTCGCGATGGCCGGTCGGCCTTCTCGACGTCGTTGCCGGGCATCCTGCTTCGACTCGCGCTGAACGAGACCGGCTGGCTCCCGTGGGCACGAGCCGACCTCTTTCGCGCCGCCACGGCACGCATCAGAGCCGACCTTGCGGCGTGGGCACCGCGAGATCGTCCGACCGATGCGGACCTGGTGCACGCCATCGACCATGTCCGGACGAGCCTGGGCGCGTACCTGGACATCGTCAGCTGGGGGATGATCCATGCGTACGTCTTCTTCCACCTGACGGTAGAACTGCTGGCGCGGTGGGCGCCGGATCTCGACGCGTCTGCGACGGTGTCGGAGCTGACGATGGGATTGGACGGCATCCAAACCTTCGAGGCACACGACGAGATCGTGGCGTGCGCAGCGCTCGCGCACGCCGATCGAGGACTTCGCGAAGCGATGATGCGCGATCCGGCGGCGGTTGCCACGGCATGCTTGGCGGGCGGCGGCAGCGCGTTCGCCACCGCGCTTCGGTCACTGCTCGATCGCCATGGTCACCGGTTCGTTGCGCGCGACCTGTCGCAGCCGACCTGGCGTGAGCAGCCCGGCATGGTGGTCGAGATGGTTCGCAAGCTGATCGATTCGGATGCGCGACCATCGTCGGCGTCGCGGCGAGCACGCCGCCGCGACGCCGTTGCTCGCACGCTGGATCGGGTCGGGGCAGGCGTCGGCGGAACGGTCAAGCGTCTCGCGTTCGAACGCGTGCTGCGCTGGTGCGAGCAATACTACGTCCTGCGTGAGAACATGCGGTACCACGCCGACCTGTTCCTGGCTGCACTGCGCTTCCTGGCGCTCGTTGCCGCTGAACGGTTGGTCGAGGCGGGGGCGCTGAGCAGCCGTAGCGACGTCTTCTTTCTCGAGGTCGAAGAGCTCCGCGGGCAACTCTCTGGCCGCGGCGTGGAGCCGGCCGCGCTCGCCATCCGTGCGGCCGATCGACGTCAGGCGCAGGCCAACGCCGCGGCCGTGGATCCCCCGGAGTGCCTCGTCGGCGATCTCGATGGGGACGCGCCCTCACCGCGACCCGTCGAGGTCCGGGCATCCAGGGCAGACGCCGAGGAGATGCTCTCCGGCATCGGCGTCTCCCCGGGAGTGGTCACCGCTCGGGTGCGGGTCGTACGGTCCGTGGAGGAGCTGCAGGCGATCGAGCCCGGCGAGATCGTCGTCGCTACCGCCACCGACCCGAGCTGGACGTCGATGCTCGCCGTCGCCGGCGCGCTCGTCCTCGAGATGGGAGGACCTTTGTCGCACGGCGCCATCGTCGCGCGTGAGCTGTCGATTCCAGCGGTCGTGAACGTGGCCGATGCGACGCGAGCTCTCGTTACCGGCGAGCTCGTCGTCGTCGACGGCAGCGGCGGCACGATTCGTCGCGCGTGAAGACGGTCAGCGCTTCAGGCCCGAGTAGCTCTGTAGCTGCTCGACGCTCGCCGCCGCGTCCTGTCCCTGGCTGGTGCGCGTTTCGCGTTTCACGAGCCCGACGCCGCGCGCGTACCACTCGAGGACCTGTTGACGAGCGTACCGGGTGTCCTGACCTCGGTGCAGCGTCAAGGTCTGGACCGTCGCCACCTTCAGGGCGTCGGGAAAGGTTCCGGCCGGAACCGTGACGCTCTCGACACCCTCGACGCGGCTGCCGCGCGCTCCCTGGGCGACCACACGAGTGCCCGAGTCCATCGTCTCGACCTCGCTGTCGCCTCGCCAGCTGAAGCCGGGCTTCATGTCGGACTCGGGCGGAAGCCCCGGCAGCTTGGCTTTGATGACGCCCGACGTTTCACCACCGACACCCGCGGAGCCGTCGATCGTCAGAGTGACGCCGCTCGCATCGCACTTGACGCGCGTCGTCGCCGTGCCCGCCGTCACGTCCGGTTGGCCCGGCAGGGAGACTTGTTGCCGCAGCTCGGCGTTGGTCACCCCGTCGCTCGTCGAAACGGACTGGACGGTGATCGTGCGACGCATGGTCGCGTTCGAGCCTGCCGCGCCCTCCTCGTAGACCCAGCGGGCATCCGCCTGCAGGGGGAAGTAGGCATTGCAGTCCTCGCCCCGGGCCGGCATGGCGGCGACGAGTGCTGCGGTGGTGGCGGACACGACGAGCAGCGCTCGAGTCCGATGAGGCACGCCGCTCACAGATGCGCCGGATCGCGGTACTCGCCGAACACGTTCCGGTAGACGTCGGAGATCTCACCGACCGTGCAACCCACCTGCACGGCCTGCACGAGCGGCGGCATGAGATTGGCGTCACTTGCAGCTGCCGCGCGGACGCGATCGAGCGCGGCTTGGACGCCCCCGCGATCGCGGCTCTGCTTGAAACGCTTGACGCGATCGATCTGGCGTTCCTCCAGCTCCATCGGGATGCGCAGGATGTCGAGCGGTCGCTCCTCGGGCACCGTGTACTTGTTGACGCCGACGATCACCTGCTCACCTCGATCGAAGCGCTGCTGGTCGCGGTACGCGGATTCCGCGATCTCGAGCTGGGGGTATCCCTGCTCGATCGCGTTCACCATTCCGCCACGACGGTCGATCTCCGCGATGTACGCCTCGGCGGCCTTCTCGATGGCGTCCGTGAGCGCCTCGACGGCATAGCTGCCGCCCAGCGGGTCGACCGTGTTCGCCACGCCGCTCTCCTCGGCGATGATCTGCTGCGTGCGCAGCGCGACCATCACTGACTGCTCGGTCGGCAGGGCGAGCGTCTCGTCGAACGAATTGGTGTGCAGCGATTGGACGCCCCCCAGCACCGCGGCGAGGGCTTGCATCGCGACCCGTACGACGTTGTTCAGCGGCTGCTGCGCCGTCAGCGTCACACCCGCGGTCTGAGCGTGCATGCGCAGCCGGCAAGCTTCGTCCTTCGTCGCGCCGAAGCGCTCGCGCATGATGCGGGCCCACAATCGGCGCGCGGCGCGCAGCTTTGCGATCTCCTCGAAGAAGTCGTTGTGGACGTCGAAGAAGAACGACAGGCGATGTCCGAAGTCGTCGGCTTTGAGGCGACCGCGTCGCAGCACCTCTTCGACGTAGGCGATGCCGTCGGCCAGCGTGAAGGCGAGCTCCTGCACCGCCGTCGCCCCCGCTTCCCGGATGTGGTACCCGCTGATCGACACCGGGTGCCAGCGCGGTGCTTCGGCCGCACAGAACTCGATCATGTCGGCGACCACCCGCACCGACGGCTCGGGCGGAGAAATCCACTCCTTCTGCGCGATGAACTCTTTGAGCATGTCGTTCTGGATGGTGCCGCCGAGCTTCTTCCAGGAGATGCCGCGGCGCTGCGCGATCGCCAGGTACATCGCGAGCAGGATCGAGGCGCTGCAGTTGACCGTCATCGAGGTCGTGACCTCGTCGAGCGGGATGCGATCGAAGAGGAGCTCCATGTCCTCGATCGTCGACACCGCGACGCCTTCGCGGCCGACCTCGCCGCGCGAGCGCGAGTGATCGGCGTCGTAGCCCATCAGCGTCGGCATGTCGAAGGCGGTGGACAGGCCATTCTGTCCTTGACGCAGAAGGAAGTGGAAACGCTGGTTGGTGTCTTCCGGCGTTCCGAAGCCGGCGAACTGACGCATCGTCCAGCGCCGGCTCAAGTACATCGTCTCGTACGGGCCACGCAGAAACGGATACGCCCCGGGTGCGCCGAGCCGAGGCGACGCGTCGTCCGCCTCGAAGACCGGCTTCAGAGAAAGGCCGCCGTGCGTCGTCCGCCCGGACGGCTCGACGCTGGCGCTGCCCCGACGCGCGTGATCGCCGTCTGCCACGTTCGTCCTCCTCAGTAGGCCAGGGGCGACGCGGCGCTGGCCGAGGCCGGCCGCTGGTCTTCTTCGGAGTCGCGTAGGGCCTTCACCACCACTTCGGGATTGATCTGGCGCTGTTCGATCTTCGCGACGGCGTCGCGGACCAGGCGCTGCGTCGTCTCGTCGCTCGAGCTGTCGCCGATGCGCTTCAGGTCAGCGACGCTGCTCGGATCCCCGATCTCCCCGAGGGCGTAGATCGCAGTACCCTTCGTTGCGGCATCGGTGTCCCGCGACAAGAAGTCCGCGATCGGCTTGGCGCTGCGCGTGTCGCCGATCTTGCCGAGGGACACGAGGACACGCTGCTGGAGCCAGGGCTCACTCTCGCGCATGTACAGCACCTGGACGAGCACTGGGGTCGCATCCGCGGCACGCAGGGTTCCCAGCGCATCGATCGCCTTGATCTTGACGCGCGGATCGAGGTCGGCGGTGGCCTCGATCAGGTGCTCGACGGCCTTCTTGTCCTGCGACGCGGCGAGCGACTTGACGGCTTCGAGACGTACGGCGGGGTCCTCGTCTCGGAGGTTCTTCGTCGACTCGTCGATGTCGCTCGCGCCTGGATTCGTCTGGCGCGTCGATCGCTGCGGGTTCGACCCGGGGAGACCGACCTGCGCGATGGCGGGCGCTGCGCCGAAGGAGAACACGGACAGTGCGAACGCGGCCCGTACGAGATTCCTCTGAAGCCTGATCACGTTTCGAGTAACGACAGAAACCCCTACGGCGTGCAAGATCGCGTATCCTGCGGCGTGCGAACGCGCGTACTCCAACTGGTGGCCGCCGAAAAAAAAAGGGGCCCGGGTTTCCCCGGGCCCCTTCTCCTCTCTTCCTCCGCGACTCAGTCGAGGAGGCTCACCGGCGCGTCGACGAACGCGCGGGAAGCCGACGGCTCGCCGAACTTCACCTTGGCGCTGGTGCTCGCACCGTACTGTCCGACCGCCTGACCCACGATGCTGTACAGGTAGTCGTTCGGGCCGAAACCCGAGATCGGGTGCAGACGGATGATACCCGACGTCGTCACGGAGACGTTCGCCGGAATGAGACCGGCCACGGTGTCCGTGCTCGAGACCTGCGTGAACTTCACACAGGGTGCCGTCTGATCAGGCAGCGAGGTCGGGATCTCGAGGTTGTCGTAGAAGGTCGTTGCGAAGCGGATCGGCGCCGCCTTCGGCTCCACCTGACCCTTGCTCTGCTCTGCGAGGTGCGAGAGCACGACGACGCTCGACTCGACGGAAGTCGGATCGAAGATCTCGATGTTGAACGAATCGACGATCTCGGACGGCGGCAGGACGACCGCAGTGCCTGCGTCGTTCAGGCCGAGGCCGAACGCGTCGTTGCCGAATGCGTAGCCGACGCTGGTGTCGGCGAAGGTGAACGTTCCGACGATGGCGTCATCGGCCAGCACCGCGCCGACGTGCGAGAAGTCCGCACAGGCCTCGTTCGTCTCGTACGCGGTGACCGTCACCAGACCACGCTTGCCGGTCAGGTTGATGAGCGGGCCGAGCTCCTCGTTCGCCGCACCCAGCGCACGCGCGTTCGTCGGATCGACGACCACCGTGTCGTTGAGCGTCAGGCAGATCGAGAAGTCCGCCAGCTCGTTGCACGACTCGGACCAGAAGGTCCAGTGCGTCGTGATCTGAGCACCGCCCGACGATGACGTCCCGTGGATGTTGCTCACGAGAAGGAAGGTGCCCTTACCCTCCGTCGCATCGAACGGCATGATGAGCTCTGCACCGGGCTGAGTGTGAGAGAAGCCATCGTCACCGATGATCGCCGAGCTCGTGCCCGCGCTTCCCATGACGATCGCGCTCACCATTCCCAGGGCGACCAGAAATCTCCTCTCGCGCTTCACCTTCATCAGCTCCTTTCTCCCCCGCTCGCTGAACGCTCACGAGCTGCAGGAACGCCAAACCCGCGCCTGCCTCGGTCCAAGTAAATCCTGGTAACCAGTTTACGGCGTCGTTGCCGCCAGGCCTCCTCGTCCGCGCAGGGAACGTCTCCGGTTCGCGGCGAACGCCGCCCCCTCCCCGAGACGCGCCAGTCCTAGCAACTAAGGTAGGTCATTACAACAAGCGGATCCTCCGTCTCTCGGCACCCGACGCCCACGCGACAAGGACGCGAAGCCTCCTGCGGACGATCCCTGCGGGGAACGACGGTTCGAGTGGCCCGATCCTTACGCCACGTCGCAGGGGGAACGAGTCTCAGGGCAGCTGGCTGGCTCGCGGAGCGGCTGCGGACGGGGCTGCGACCGTCGCGGACGGCGCCGGGAAGGCGCGTGCAACGGGGCGACGAACGTCGATCCAGCCCTCGGCCGCCGTCCAGGGCAGGGTCGGCAGAGGCAGAACGGGCTCGGGTCGCGTCATGGGCCCCGCGAGCGGGGAGGCCGCGAACGGAAGCGTGGAGACGACCGGGGCGGCGCTGCGGGTCGCTGGCCCGTCGCTGTCGGCGATCGTCTGCCAGCCGCGCCGCTTCAGCTTCTCGAGCAGGGTCGTGCGGTTGACTTGAAGAAGGCGAGCGGCCTCGCGCTTGCTCCCGCCGGCCAGTGCGAGCGCACGACCGATCATGCGACGCTCGAACGTCTCCAGCTCGTGATAGAAGTCCGTGCCTTCCGGGCCGAAGTCCCACGGGCCCGTTTGGACAGGCTCCCCGATCGGCATCGACGGTCGGAACGCCCCGGCATGGGCGCTCGAGCCGATCGGCGCGGGTAGGTCATCCGGCAGGAGGACGCCGGGTTGCTCGCTGAGGAGAACCGCGCGTTCGAGCACATTGCGCAGCTCGCGCACGTTGCCCGGCCAGTCGTAGGCCATGAGGGCCGCCGCCGTTTCCGAAGGCAGTTCCACCGGTTCGCGGTCGCCGCGGAGAGCACTCTGGACCAGGAAGTGGCGCGCGATCAGGGGAATGTCCTCGCGACGCTCGCGCAGCGCCGGCAGATGAATGCGGACCACATCGAGGCGGTAGAGCAGATCTTCGCGGAACGTCCCCTGCCGGGCGGCCGCGTGCAGGTCGCGGTGGGTCGCCGCTACCACGCGAACGTCCGTATGTCGGCTCGTATGGCTTCCGACCGGGTCGAACGTGCCGTCCTCCAGGACACGGAGAAGCTTCACCTGAAAACGTGGGCTCATCTCCCCGATCTCGTCGAGGAAGATGGTGCCACGGTCCGCGAGCTGGAACCTGCCGGTGCGAGCCGCGATGGCGCCCGTGAAGGCACCTCGGACATGTCCGAAGAGCTCGCTCTCGAGCAGTTCCTCGGGAATCGCACCGCAATGTACCGGCACGAAGCTGCGGCTGGTGCGGCTCGACAGATGATGCAGCGCACGCGCGATCAATTCCTTGCCGGTCCCGCTGTCACCGGTCACCAGCACGGGTGCATCCGATGCACCGACGCGCTTCAGGACGTCGAAGATTCGACGCATGCTCGGATGATCGCCGATCAAACCCATGAAACCAGGGAGGGCGGTCGGCGCTTGCTCGGTCAGGCGGCTGTTCTCGGAAGTCATGCTCGTCCTCTCGGGTGCTGGTAATCGGCTGGGAGTCGCGTGGCCGCCCAGGGCGACGCCGGCCGATTTTGCAAAGACGGCGCCACCTGGCTCACCGACCGACCGTCCGTGAAAAGCCCGATGATTCAAGCGCTTGTGTCTGTGATGAGGCGTTCCGGACGCGTCGACTGGCGGTACAAAAATGACGCTACGCCAGGTGACCGTTCATTTTCGTAACGATCTGGGGACTGCGCGGAACGGGAAGCGCGCTGGGTCCGTTCCGGCGAGATCATCCGATCCCATCGTTTCGCTCCGGTTGACGCACTGCTCCCCCGGCCCAGGTCGAACCCACCCCCGCTTCAAGGCACACGGCGGACAATTTTGAACGCGACCCTCGCCGGGATTCAGTCGTCAGACACGAGACTTAGACGCCCTACCGGGTCGCCCGCGTGGTGTCCTGCGCTGGCCGCGACCTGCTTGCCGACCCCGGACGGGGGTGTTACCGACTCGACAAATGGCGCGGGTCGTCAAGCGATATGCCAACCGGAAGTTGTACGACACGACGACGAGTCGCTACGTCGCACTCGACGACATCGCGACGTTGATCCGGAGCGGCGAAGAGGTCGAGGTCACGGACAACGAGACCGGAGCCGACCTGACCGCCGTCACCCTGGCGCAGATCATCCTCGAGGAGGAGCGGCGCCACAAAGATCTGCGCTCTCTCGCGGTGCTCCGGGAATTGGTTCGTTACGGGGGCGATGCGATCTCGAACGTGACCAGTCGTGGCATCGAGGCGCTCGGCGACATGCGTGGCCGTGTCTCGGAGATCGTGAACGAGGGCGGGCGCCCGGCGATCCTCGACGAGGTCCTCAGCACGTCGCGCCGGCAGATCGAGGATCTGCAGCGTCGCGTCGATCAGGGGATTCGGCAGTCCGTCGAGCGGCTTCGCAGCTATCCCGGAATCGGAGCGGAAGTGGAACGTCTCGAGAGTCGCGTGCGCGACATCGAAACGCGCATCCGCCGCCTGCTTGCCGGTGAGAACGGCAAGGTCGAAGACGCGACCGACACGCCCACCAACGCAACCCCCTCCGACGATTGACGCATCGCGTTCGTCGAGGGCGACAGCGAGGTGAGGCGGATCGCCGTCGAACTCGACGACGCTCCCGTCTACCGGTTGAGGAAGACCGGGCAGGGCGCGTTGCGCAGGACGTATTCCGTGGTGCTTCCCAGCACCAGCTCGATGATGCGGCCGTGTCCGTGTGAGCCCATGAAGACGAGGTCGTAGCTCTTGGCCCCGATCTCGTTCGGGATGCTCTCGTAGGCATGCCCGGTGATCGCGTAAAAGTTCGTCTCGATCGCGTACGACGACAAGTATCGTCGCGCCTGATCGAGAATCTTCTCACCCTGATCCATCTCGCGGCACACCGTCAGGACCGCGAGGGGTAGGGACAGTTGACTGCAAACCTCCGCGGCCACTTGCATGGCTGCCGCGGCGCGCTGGCTGCCATCATAAGCCAGCACCGGCGAGCGAATCTCACTGAACGCGAGCGGGGTTACGAGCACCGGCTTGGGACACTGGCGGGTCACGCTCTCCGCGGCACCGCCGAGGAGGCCGGTCGAGAATCGCTGATTGACGCCGCGGTGTCCGATCACCACCAGATCCGTCTCTCGCGCCCGCTCGCAGATCTCGCTGGGAACGATGCCGATCTGCAACGCGGTATCGCAGCGCACTCCTTCGCTGGCGCACGTCCCGCGAAACTCGTCCAGCAAAGCCGCACCGCGCTCCTGCAAGGCCTCGCGCATCTTCGAGGTGAAGTCCAAGTACGGCTCGAAGCCGAGCGAGCCGGAGATGTCGTGGAAGAACGAGCCCTCGATCGACACGATGTCGACGACGTGCAGCCCGGTGACCGTCGCGTCGAGACGACGCGCAAGCCAGGTCGCGTAGCGGAGCGCCGTTCTCGCGTGCTCCGAACCGTCGATTCCGACGAGAATGCTCTTGATCATGCCACCCTGCCCTCGGTCGGCTTGCGCGGTTTCTTTACATCGTCGCGTCGCCCCGATACTAACGCGACGCGATGAGCGCGGCCAGCAGGAAGCGGCGTGGTGAGGCAGGTGTGGGAATGTCGCGAACGAATCGGCGCGGAGGACGTGGGGCAGCGACGACGCCCAAGCGTCCGAGCGCTCGCGCGGCTCGTCTGACCGCACTGATCGCGGAGCTCGAGAATGCGGTCGAGGCACTCGGCATCCGCGTCCGGCGCGAGCGCTTGATCCGCGAAGTCGGCTACCATGCGCGCAGCGGGCTGTGTCGGGTGGGCGGCGAAGAGATTCTCTTCCTCGATCACGACCTCTTGCCGGACGACGAGATCGAGCTGCTTGCCGTGTTGCTGGCCGATCGCGATCTCTCCGCGGTCGAGATGTCTCCGGAAGCCCTGCGATTGATCGCACGTGTGCCGCAGCCGGAGCATGTTGACAAAGCGGAGCCCCGCCCGTAACGCACGTCCATGCTCTCGCGCGCGGAGCGTTTCGCCGCATTCCGCAAGGCGCTCAAGGACAAGAGCCTCAAGACGACGGCCCAGCGCGACGACATCGCGCATGTCTTCTTCGGCGGCCACCGTCACATGAGCATCGACGAGTTGTACCGCGAGGTACGCAAGATCAATCCCCGCGTCGGCTACGCGACCGTCTATCGAACGATCAAGCTCCTCAAGGAGTGTGGCCTCGCCGACGAACAGCACTTCGCCGATGGGCAGACGCGCTACGAGAATTCCGACGTCGGCGAGCAACACCATCACGATCATGTGATCTGTGATCGGTGCGGTCGAATCGTGGAGTTCTCGGACGACGATCTCGAGCGGCTCCAAGAGGACATCGCCACTCGCCTCGGCTTCGTCCTCGCCCGCCATCGCCTCGAGCTCTACGGAATCTGTCGGGACTGTCGCGAGGGGGTGCGCCCGACCGCGTCGACCGATCGCGTCGCGGTTCCATCGCGTCGCTGAGCGCTCCGATGACGACCGGTTGTCAGCTCCATCCAGGACACCGCCGCCGACCGACCTCGCAGATGCGGGCGCTCGCCCTTGACATCACGAGTTGAAAATGATGTTCAATTTCATCCCATGAAGAAGGCGGACGAAGTTTCCGGGCCGGCGTCCGCCGAGCACCGATGCGTATGCGGCAGTCTGCTCGCACGTTTGCGGCCCGAAGGCGTCGAGTTGAAGTGCCGGCGCTGCAAGCGCGTGGTCTTGGTGCCGTGGTCGAGTGGATCTCGCTGGCACGGCATGAACGTCACCTGGGATGGTCCCGATCCCGAGGGTTGAGCCCGCTCGGTCCGACGACACAGTGGGCTTCGAACGCGACACCGCGATCGCGGGCGGCGCGGCCGGGTTGCCCGAGCCGCGTCCGTGCTCGTTCAAGAACGCGGCGTAGCCGGCTTCGCACCCCGACCGGGCGTGTCCTTGCCGCTCTTCGGTGCACGCGGGCCAGCATCGATTCGCGGAAAGAGGTTCACCGCCGCGCCGATGCCATGCTGCGGTGCGAATGCCGAGCCCCAAGGGAGATCGAGATCCGCGAAGCGTGTCTCGTCCAGTGCGAGGGCGGAGCGTAGCCGAGTCGCCGTATCCGGCAGAAACGGCGCCAGGAGCTGTGCACTGACGCGCAGCGACTCGAGGCAGTTGTGCAGGATCGCACCGACGCGAGGGAGCTGCGCCGGGTCCTTCGCCAGGGTGAACGGCGCGGTCGCCACGATGTACTTGTTGGCCGCGTCGAGCGCGCGCCAGATGGCCTCCAAGCCACGGTGGAAAGCGAGTGCCCGGACGTGCGTGTCGAGGTCCGCCCGCGCGCGTGCGAACGCGGCGGAGAGCGCCGTGTCCTCCGCCGCCTCCGGGGTGAGCGGCTGCACCGCACCGGCGAAGTACTTGTGCATCATGGCCAGCGTGCGGCTCGCGAGATTGCCGAGGCCGTTTGCCAGGTCGGCATTGATCCGGGTGATCAGCGCCTGCTCGGTGAAGTCGGCGTCGTTTCCGAACGCCATCTCCCGCAGCAGGAAGTAGCGGATCGCATCCATGCCGTACGTGTCCCGCAGCGCGAGCGGCTTGACGACGTTGCCGAGCGACTTCGACATCTTCTGGCCGCCGCTGGTCCAAAAGCCGTGCACGTTGAGATGCTGGTAGAGCGGATAGCCAGCCGCGAGGAGCATGGTCGGCCAGAACACGGCGTGCGTCTTCAGGATGTCCTTGCCGATGAAGTGGTTCGCGACCGGCCAGAGGTCTTCGCGACGACCGCGCGCTTCGAGGCCGCTCACGTAGTTCAGCAGTGCATCGAACCACACGTAGGTCACGTAGCCTGCATCGAACGGCATCTCGATGCCCCATTCGAGCCGCGACTTGGGTCGCGAGATGCACAGGTCGCCGATCGGCTCCCGAAGCATCGCGAGCGCCTCGGAGCGATAGCCCTCGGGGCGGATGAAGTCGGGATTCGACTCGATGTGGGAGCGGACCTGGGCCTGGTACTTCTCCATGCGGAAGAAGTAGTTGGGCTCGCTCACCTCGACCGGCTTCGTGAGGTGCTGCGGGCAGAGCCCGTCGACCAGCTCCTTCTCGGTATACAGACGCTCACACCCGACGCAGTACAGACCCGAGTACGCGCCGAAGTAGATGTCGCCGTTCGCATGGATCCGGGCGAGGACGTCCTGCACGAAGGCGACGTGATGCGGATCCGACGTCCGCATGAAGTGGTCGTAGCCGATGCCGACCGAGTCCCAGACGGCACGAAAGGTCGCGCTCACGCCGTCGACGAACTGTCTCGGCGAGACGCCGGCGGCTGCAGCGGCTTCGGCGATCTTCTCACCGTGCTCGTCCGTCCCGGTCAGCAGAAAGGTGTCGTCTCCGCGCTGGCGGTGGAAGCGCGCGAAGCTGTCGCAGACGACGTTCGTGTACGTCGAGCCGAGATGCGGTTCGGCATTCACGTAGTAGAGCGGCGTGGTGATGTAGATCTTTCCGGCCATGAGGCTCCGTCGGTTTCAGGCGTCGGCGTCGGATCGGCGCTCGACGAGATCCTCGAGCGAGCACTCCACCACCAGGCCGTCCTCGTCGCGCCGCAGCAGAACGTGCTGCTTCAGCGTCAAATGCTTGACGACCTCGCCGTCGCCCTTGACGCTCTTGACGCGCTTGCCGACCCCCGGCAACCCGCGGCGCAACGAAAGGTACGTGTCGTACTCGTAGCGGAGGCAGCACTTCAGCCGCCCGCACATCCCTGCGAGCTTGGAAGGGTTCAGCGAGAGATCCTGCTCCTTGGCCATCTTGACCGACACCGCCGCGAACTCCCGCAGCCACGAGCTGCAGCACAGCTCTCGCCCGCACGGACCGATTCCCCCGATCAGGCGCGTCTCGTCGCGGTCGCCGATCTGACGCATCTCGATGCGCGTGTGCAGGGTCTGGGCGAGGTCGCGTACCAGTGCCCGGAAGTCGATCCGCGATGCGGCCATGAAGTAGAAGACCGCCTTGCCGCCGTCGAATCGGTAGTCGACGCGGATGAGTTTCGCATCGAGTTTGTGCTTGTTGGCGAGCGATGCGAATGCCCCGTACGCGCGACGCTCCTGCGCACGATTGTGGTCCGCACGGCTGAGGTCCCGCTCGTCCGCCCGGCGCAGGACGCGCGGCAGGCGCTGGTCGAGCTCGTTCGGCCAGCGTGCTCGAGCACGGCCGATCACCTCGCCGAGCTCGGGGCCGCGCTCGGTCTGCACCACCACCAGATCGTGCATCGCGAGCTCCAGCGTCCCCGCGTCGTAGGCCCCCGCGCGTCCAGCGACCCGAAAGCGGACGTCGACGACGTCTCGGACGTCGTCCGGCATGGACGGTGCGGGTGCCGCCTCGTGCGACGAATCGGTTTCCATGAACGCGTTCAGCCCCGGCGATCGCCGAGCTCGAGAAGGAGCTTGTCCCACGCCAGGTTGGCGTTGGCATTTCGCTCCAGGTCGCGCACGCTAGCATAGACCGTCGCCATGGCGCGATGTGCGCGGCGCGCCGACGCGAGGCGGGTGAAGTCGTCCTCGGGATGGTCGCCGGGGGCGGCACCGCGAGCGGCCTCGAGCATGCCGTGACGGAACAGCTCCAGCACCGTGGCCGTCGTCAGTGTCTGCTGGGCTCGATTGCGCTCACCGCGCGGGCTGAGCTCGCCCGCGAGATCGAGTCGCTCCGGAATGCCGAGCCGATCGATCTGTTCGAGGCGGTTGCGCAGCGCCTCGCAGCGCGCCCAGCCGTCTTCGCTGGTCAGCTCGCGCGCACGATCGAGGCTGCCGCCGGCGAGGGCCGCGGCGCGCCGAGCGATTTCGTCCTCCACCCCTTCTCGCGACAGCAGCGTCGCCACCAGATCGTCGGGCAGCGGCGCGAACAAGAGACGCTGGCAACGTGAGCGGATCGTCGGCAGCAGCGCGTCCAGATTGCTCGTGACCAGGACCAGAGTTGCACGCCCGCGCGGCTCCTCGAGCGTCTTCAGGAGCGCATTCTGCGCTTCGGCGGTCAGGCGCTCCGCTTGATCGACGATGCCGACCTTTCCTGCGCCGCGAATCGGACGCAGCGACAGCGCTGCGCACACCCGCCGGATCTGCTCGATCGAAAGCATCGTGGCCGTGGCGCGTTCGGCCTGCGCGGCGGCGAGATCCTCGAGGAAGAGATCGGGATGCGACCCCGCGCCGACGAGCCGGCAGTCGATGCACGTACCGCAGCCGACGTTCGGCCGCTCGGGACAGAGCATCGCGCGCGCCAGCGCGAGCGCCGTCGCACGCTTACCGACCCCGGCCGGCCCGGCGAACACGAACGCGTGCGCGAGCCGACCGTTCTCGATCGCACGGCGCAAGAGGCCGATGGCGCGCCCCTGGCCCTGGATGTCGTCGAAGGTCACGCGGCGGCCGCGAGACGCGCGCGAGCGTGGTCGGCGAGCGCGCGCGCCAGGTCCGCGATCTCGACCGAGGCATCGAGCAGCACGACGCGGGTCGGCTCGGACGCGGCGATGGCCAGAAAGCCGTCGCGGACACGACGGTGGAAGTCGAGCGCCTCGCGCTCGAGACGGTCCGCCGGGCCGGTGGCGCGGGCACGCTCCAGCCCGACGTCGGGCGGCAGGTCGAGAAAGAACGACAGGTCGGGCACCAGGCCGCCACGCGCGAAGGCGTCGAGCCGCTCGACGGTCTCGAGCGGGAGGCCACGGCCGTAGCTCTGATACGCGACGGTGGAGTCGGAGAAGCGATCGGCGATGACGATGGCACCGCGCGCCAGCGCCGGCTGGATCAGCCGACGCACGTGCTCCGCCCGGTCGGCGAGGTAGAGCAGCAGCTCGGTTTCTGCCGTCGGGCCCGGTGAGTCGTCCTCGAGCAGCATGCGGCGCAGCGCCCGTCCGAGCTCGGTGCCGCCCGGCTCGCGCGTCAGCACGACCTCGTGACCGTCGCGGCGCAGCGCGTCCGCCAGGCGCGCGGCCTGCGTGCTCTTGCCGGCGCCTTCGACGCCATCGATCGTGATGAAGCTCGCCATGGTGTGGAGATGCTCCGGCGTCATGCGTCCGCCGGTGATCGCTCGACGAGGAAGCCGGTCATCGCATCCGCCGCCGCTTCGCCGCTGCGGACGCAG
The DNA here is from genome assembly GCA_019749875.1 of Candidatus Binatia bacterium. Lineage (GTDB taxonomy): Bacteria > Desulfobacterota > Binatia > UBA12015 > UBA12015 > VGTK01. Next base: position 29,299 of record JAIEPK010000373.1, read on the forward strand.
TCGGCCAGGCCCACACCATGGTAGGCGTTGCCGGCGAGCGCAAGCCCGGGAAGATCCGCCGCGCGGCGCTCCGCATCGGCGATCCGCGCGGCATGCCCGACCTGGTACTGCGGCATCGACTCGGGCCACCGCTGCACCCAGCTCAACAGCGGCTCGGCGACGATTCCGAGCAGCTCCGCGAGCTCGTCGCGCGCGGAGCGGACCAGCGCCGCGTCGTCGAGCGCGAACTGCTCGGGCTTGAGCGCGCCACCGGCGAAGAGCCGCAGCAGAACCGTGTCCGCCGGCGCGCGGCTCGCGTACTTGACGTCGGTGAACGAGCCCGCGATCACGCGCCGGTTCTCCGGTCCCGGGACCACGAAGCCGAACGCGCGCGGCGGGTCTGGCACCTGGTCGCGGCGAAACGCGAGCGTGACGACGGCGCTCGACGCGCACCGCACGGAAGACAAGATCTCGCCGAGCGCGGGCTCGGCCTCGTGCAGCAATCTTCCGGCGACCGGTGCCGGGGTCGCGACGACGATCGCGTCGGCCGCGATCCGCTCGTCGTTCGCGAGGCGCAGCTCCCACGAGGCGGCATCGCCGCCGGTGTCGCGACGCACGATGGAGCGCACCGGTGTCTCCATGCGGATCGTCCCCGCTGGGAGACGCGCCGCGAGCGCGTCGACGAGCGTCGCCATTCCGTCGCGGAGGGTGACGAAGAGGCCGAAGCGCGCCCCGCTGGTTCCTGCCGCCGCGGCGGCGCCGCTGCGCCTGGCTTGCGCCCGCAAGCCGAGGATGACGCTCCGGTGCGAGCGCTCGAGCTCGAGGAAGCGGGGCATGGTCGAGGCGAGCGACAGCGTCTCCGCGTCGGCGGTGTAGATGCCGCCCACCAGCGGCTGCGCGAGCCGCTCCAGGACCTCGTTGCCGAGCCGGCGCCGGACGAAGCTCGCGAGGCTCTCGTCACCGCCCGGCGGCGGTCCGCCGCGCGGCAGGAGAAGATCCTTCGCCGCCGCGAGCTTGCCGCGCCACGACAGCACCGGTGACAGCAGGAAGGGCAGGATGCGCGTCGGTCCCAGCAGCTGGAAGCCGTCGGGCAGCGGGATCAGCTTCCCGTCGCTGACGATCAGCGTGCGCCGGTTGGCGTCGTTCGTCGGCAGCAGCTGGTCCTCGAGGCCGATCCGCCGGCAGAGCGCGATCGCTTCGGGCTTCTCGCTGATGAACGAGTCCGGCCCACCCTCGAGCAGAAAGTCGCCGCGGCGCTCGGTCGAGATCACACCGCCGAGCCGGGCGTTGCTCTCGAGCAGCACGACCTCGACGCCGTCACCGCCGCGCTCGACGGCACGGTTGGCGGCTGCGAGGCCCGTGATCCCGCCGCCCACCACCACCAAGCGTCGCGGCCGGCTCTGCGGCTGCCTGCTCAGCGGGGCACCGCCCACGCATCCTCCACGAGCTTCGCCAGCATGCCGATGAACTCGGGATGGTCGCTCACGGTGCCGGCGCGGATCATCGCGATGCCGCAGCGTGCCGCGGTCGCTTGCGCCTCGTCGTCGAGGTCGTAGAGGACTTCCACGTGGTCGCACACGAAGCCGATCGGCGCGACGACCATGCGGCGCTCGCCCGCTGCGGCGAGCTGCTCCACGACGAGGTTGATGTCGGGCTCGAGCCACGGGTCCTGCGGTCGTCCGCTGCGCGACTGGTAGGCGAGCTGCCAGCGGGCGTGCCCGAGACGTTCGGCGATCAGCGTCGCGGTGCGGGTGAACTGCTCGACGTAGCGCGACGCGGACGCCATCTCCGACGGGATGCTGTGCGCCGTGAACACCAGCGGAGTCGACGCGCGCTCGGCATCCGGAATCGCCTCGAACGCAGCCGCGACGCGCGCCGCGGCAGCCGCGACGTAGCCGTCGGCATCGTGCCAGTTCGGCGCGATCGAGACCTCGGGGCAGGTCTCGCCCGCGCTCCGGATCTCGGCCTGCGCCGCGAGCACGTCCTGCAGGTAGCGCTGCCAGCCCGCCTCGGAGTCGTGCGCCGAGAGGATGATGCCGAACACGCGCGCGATGCCCGCAGCGCGCATCTCGCGCAGCGTGTCGCCGAGGTACGGATGCCAGTTGCGCATCCCGACGTAGACCGGCAGCGCGACGCCGTCGTGTGCGAGCCGCGCGCGCAGCGCTTCTGCTTGACGGAAGGTCAGCTCGTTCAGCGGCGAGCGCCCGCCCATCTTCTCGTAGTGGTGCGCGACCTCCTCGAGCCGCGCCGGCGGGATCGGCCGGCCGCGCGTCACGTTCTGCAGGAAGGGCCGGATCTCGTGCGGCGCGGTCGGCCCGCCGAACGCGATCAGCAGCACGGCATCGAACGGTCGCGCCGAGCTCTGCGCGAGCGGGCTCATCGTGCGCTCAGCTCGTGTACGGTCTCGACCAGCGCGCGGACGTTGTCGGGCGGCGTTTCGGGGAGAATGCCGTGGCCCAGATTGAAGACGTGTCCCGGACGCCCGCCGGCCTCTTTGAGCAAGGCGCGGGCGCGCTCGCGGATGACGTTGCGCGGCCCGAGCAGGATGCCGGGATCCAGGTTTCCCTGCACCGCACGGTCGTGGCCGACGCGCTGCCACCCGTCCGCGAGGGAGATGCGCCAGTCCAGCCCGACGACGTCGCCACCGGCGGCGGAGACCAGCTCGAGGAAGCCCGACGTCCCGGTGCTGAAGTTGATCACCGGCACACGGCCCCCGATGCGGCGGAAGAGCTCCTGCATGTGCGGCAAGACGCGCGCGCGGTAGTCCTCGGGAGCGAGGTTTCCGACCCAGCTGTCGAAGACCTGCACCGCCTCGACGCCGGCATCGATCTGGCCGTTGAGGTAGTCCGCGGTGACCTCGACCAGGCGCGCCATCAATGCGTCGAACGCATCGGGCTGGCCGTACATCAGCCGCTTGGTGTGTGCGTAGTTGCGTGATCCCGCGCCCTCGATCGCATACGACGCGAGGGTGAACGGCGCGCCCGCGAAGCCGATCAAGGGTACGCGGCCGCGGAGCTCTTGCTTGACGAGACGGACCGTCTCGAAGACGTACGCGAGCCCGTCCGCGACGTCGACACGCGGCATCCGTGCGACGTGCGCGGCGTCGCGCACGGGGTGTGCGATCGCCGGCCCGTCGCCCTTGGCGAAGCTGAGTCCGAGCCCGAGCGGCTCGAGGACGAGCAGGATGTCCGCGAACAGGATCGCCGCATCGACGCCCATGTGCTCGACCGGCTGCAGCGTGACCTCCGCCGCCGCAGACGGAGTCTTGCAGAGCTCGAGGAACGAGAGGCGCTCACGGATGGCGCGATACTCCGCCATGTACCGACCCGCCTGTCGCATGAGCCAGATCGGCGTGTACGGGACGGGTTGGCGCCGGCAGGCGAGGAGGAACGGGACGGACGACGACATGCGGCCGCGATGGTAGCGCGGCATGGTCGGGTCACCAAGCCGCAGCTTTCGCGTGGTACTCCGCGACCTCGGACGCGAGATGCTGCTCGGCAAAGGCGTCTGCTGCTAACCGGCGACAAGATCACGCGCCGTGGCGGCGCGAACGCTTCGCTGCGAGCAGCGCCGGCGCCTGCTCCGCGATGGCCTTCGCGAACCAGCCCAGCTTCGGATGTTCCGGCGTCAGGTCCACCGGCAGGTCGGCTTCGCGAAGCGCCTCGGCGACCGTGGGGCCGATCGCGGCGACCACGACGGCATCCCGCAGCGCGTTGCGCACGCTCTCCACCCCCGCGACGGTCTCGGCGGCGACGCGCAGCAGGTGGTCGAGCTGGACGGCGGTCGTGAACGCCACGATGTCCGCCTGGGCTGCGGCGAGGCGCGAGATCGCCGCCCGCAGCGGCGCGAGGTCGTGCGGCAGCGCCCAGCGGTAGACCGGCACGCGCAGGACGTCCGCTCCCCGCGCACGCAGGCCGTCGAGCAGCGACGGATTCGCCTTGCCGTACTCCTGCACCGCGACGCGCAAGCCGCGCACCGGCAGCTCGCGATCGATCGTCTCGAGCAGCTCGCGCCAGGTGTTGGGCTCCGGCACGCGGACGTCGGCCTCGAGGTCCATCGTGCGCAGCGCCGCCACGGGCTTGGGGCCGCGCGCGACGATCTTCACGCGGCGCAGAAGCTCGATCAGCTTCTCGGTCGGACAGCGCGGTCGCACGGCCTCGACCAGCGCCCGCGTCCCGACGCCGGTGAGCAGGATCACCACGTCGATCTCGCCCCGTTCCAGCCGGACGACCAGCTCGATCGCCTGCTCGTTCTCCTCGATCGGCACCTCGCGCAGCGCCGGCGCCGATACGACCTCCATGCCGTGGCGGGCGAGCAGCTGCTCGAGCTCGGCCGCACGACGGCTCTCGAAGGCGATCACGCGCAGTCCCTGCGTGGAGAGGGCCCCGGTGCTGGTCGACGACGACACGCGTTCTTCCTAGCGGTCGCGCGGCGGCGGGAAAATGCCGTTCGCTGGTCCGGCGGCGGCTTCAGAACGGGGCGCACGAACGCTAAGGTCGCACTCGATGCGGGTCGTCGCTTGCCCTCAGTGCGGAGCCGAGACGCCGTGGGAAGGAAACTCCTACCGGCCGTTCTGCTCCGAGCGCTGCCGGCTGATCGACCTGGGCGCGTGGCTCGACGAGAAGTATGCGATCCCTGCCCCGCTCGACGACGAGAGCGCCGACGACGAGGCGGGAACGGCGATGGATGCGGCGCGCGGTGGACGCAACGGACGCCACGATGGCTGATGCGGCCCGCATCGATCCTCGTGCGGTCGTGAGCCCGGACGCCGTGCTCGGCCCCGGTGTCGAAATCGGACCGTTCGCGGTGGTCGAGGCCGGCGCCGTGATCGGCGCACGGACGCGTATCCTCGCGCACGCCCACGTTTGCACCGGCACGACCCTCGGCGAGGACAATGTCGTCCACATGGGCGCCGTCGTGGGCAACGATCCGCAAGACAAGGCGTACGACGGCTCGCCGACGTTTCTCGAGGTCGGCCATCGCAACGTGATCCGCGAGGGCTGCTCGCTGCACCGCGGTACCGCGGCCGGCAGCAAGACCGTGATCGGCGACGACTGCTACTTCATGGCGAACGCCCACGTCGGGCACAACTCACGCGTCGGCGACGGCGTGGTGCTCGCGAACGGGGCGGTGCTCGGTGGTCACGCGCAGGTCGGTGATCGAGCCTTTCTCTCCGCCCACGCGATGATCCACCAGCACACGCGCGTCGGCCGGCTGGCGATGCTGCAAGGGGGCAGCGCGGTGTCGATGGACGTGCCGCCGTTCTGCATCGGCCGCAACGGCACCAACACGATCAGCGGCATCAACATCGTGGGCCTGCGACGCGCGGGCCTCGATCGGGCACGCATCCAGGCCATCCGTCGTGCGTACCGGACGCTGTTCGTCGGGCGTCCGAACCTGCGCGCGGCGCGCGAGCGTCTGATCGCGGACGAGGCGGCGAGCGGCGGACCGATCGCCGAGGTCCAGGAGATGCTCGACTTCATCGCCGCGGCACGAAAGGGCGTGTGCGCGGCGCGCGGCGCGCACGACGACGGCGGAGCGGAGTGAGCGCGCGCACCAAGGCGAGCGACTTTCCGCTGCTCGGGACGGGCGCGCACGCCGTCTACCGGCTCGGTCCCGGCCTGCTGCTGGTCTTCAAGCCGCGTGGCCACAGCGAGGAGCCGCACGCGCATGCGTACCGCCAGACGCTGCGCATCCTGCGAGGTGCTCTGCGTGTCCGAACCGAGCGGACGACGCGTATCATCGGCCCGTCGAGCGCGCCGCTGACCATCGTCGCCGGACGACGTCATGCGACCGACGCTCTCATGGATACGTGGCTGGTCGCGCAGTCACCGCGGCGATGAACCGCGCGCGGCAGGGGAGGCGACGATGGACGAGGAGGCGGAGTACGATCGCATCGGCGACCGCTACTCGGAGGCCAAGCAGCAGCCGTTTCGCATCCACCTGGAGGCGTACACGCTCGAACGTCTGGCGGGCGACGTGACGGGTGCGAGGATCGTCGACTTCGCCTGCGGGGACGGCTTCTACAGCCGCCGCTTCATGCGGCGCGGCGCCGCACGGACGCTCGGCATCGACGCCTCGCACGAGATGGTCGCGCTCGGCAGGCGCGCCGAGGAGTCCGAGCCGTTCGGCTGCCGCTACGCGCACGGCGACGTCGGCGACGCGCGCGACCTCGGCCCGTTCGACGTCGCGATCGCCGCGTACCTGCTGAACTACGCACGGACCCGCACCGAGCTGCGACGCTTCTGCGAGGTCGCGTTCGCGAGCCTGCGCCCCGGCGGCCGGCTGCTCGGCGTGAACGATCGTACCGACGATCCCGGTGCGGGACGGCGCGACTTCTCGCAGCACGGCTTCCGCAAGATCGGACCTGCGCGGGCCGTCGAGGGCGAGCCGATCACCTACGAGTTCCTGCTGCCCGAAGGACGCAGCTTTGCGATCACCAACTTCTACTGGCGACCGGAGACGTACCTCGACGAGCTGCGTGCGGCCGGCTTTCGCGAGGTCGCGTGGCACCCGTTCGAGCTGGCGCCAGACGGAGCGACCGCGTATCCGGAAGGCTTCTTCGACGATCTGCTCGCCGCGCGCCCGCTCGCCGCATTTTCCGCGCATCGCTGAACGCCGGCGTGCACGACCATGCGCCGCGCGAGCGACGCGGCGCATGGCCTCTCAGACCGCGCGCAGGCGGCGCTCGATCTCCTCCGAGGTGAGGTCTTCGACGTGCGTGGCGATCCACCACTGGTTCCCACCGGCATCGATCACGCCTGCGGACCGGTCACCGTAGGGCTGTGTCGCCGGCGCACGCAGCGACGTCGCGCCGAGGGCCAGCGCGCGCGCGTACACGGCGTCGCAGTCGGGCACGTACACGTGCACCATGGACGGCAGCGCGGGAAGCTCGTCGGTCGCCTCACCGAGCATGACCACGGAATCGTCGATGCGGACCTCGGCGTGCATGACCGAGCCGTCGGTACGGGTCGAGCGGTGGAGCTCGCATCCGCCTAACGCCTCGCACAGCAAGCGGATCACCTGGTCGACGTGCTTCGTGACGACGTAGGGCGACACCGCGCCGTGCCCCGCGGGAACGTGATGAACCGACATTGCGGATCTCCTTTCGACCGCGATGCCTACGCGGCACGCGGGGCGGGATCTTGGAAGAAAGTCCGCCGCGCTCAGCCGTCGATGGTCGTGGTGCTGCCCGGGTAGCGCTGCGCGACGAACTCGCGCGGCGTGAGCCCGCCGAGCTCACGAAACTCGGTCGTCATGTGCGATTGGTCGTAGTAGCCGGCGTCGAGCGCCGCGTCGGCGAGCGATGCCGGCGCTGCGTCCAGCAACGCCAGCGCGCGCCGGAAGCGTACGATGCGCGCGTAGACCTTCGGCACCACGCCGATCTGGTCGCGGAACAGGGCCGCGAGCCGCGTCTTGGAGAGGCCGCTGCGCTCGCGCAGCGAGGCGATCGCGACGCGGCCGCCGCTCTCCTCGATCCGGGCCGCGCACCACGCGACCTCCGGATCGAGTGCGCGCGCGCCGACGACGCGCTCGCAGACCCATCGCGCCGCCTGCGCGAAGCAGTCCGCGATGGTTCGGGTCGCATGGCAACGCTCGGCGAGATCGGCCGCGGCCGATCCGAGCAGGTCGGGCAGCTCGACGGTGTACCCGCTGATCTCGTGCAGCGGCCGCGACAGCAGCGCATAGGCTCCGGCGGGCCGCAGGCGTAGACCGAGGACGCGGTGCCATGTCGGGTGCTCGATCACCACGGCGCTCGTCTGCAGCCCGGTGAGGCAGGCGCGCAGGGTCTCGCTGCCGCGACCGAGGACCAGCCGGTGCGGCTCGCCGAGGCACACCGCGAGCTCGAGCAAGCCGTTCGGCAGGATGCGCTCGCGCGCGGCCCCGGTCGTGCCCTCGCTGTACCAGAAGCGCTCGACCCACGGGGCGAGCTGCGACGGCTGCCAGAGGCCCGCGCTCCAGTGGCCGAGGTCCGAGTCCTCGCGCCAGGTCAGGATCTCGTCCGGCACGGTCCACGCCTAGCACATCAGGGGAGTCCCCCCGGCTCTGCCGGGGAGGCAGCAGCAGTTTGACAATTCCGGGAGTCCAAAAGCGG